>CAZJZR010000251.1:0-5772 GCA_964550475.1 uncultured bacterium | reverse complement strand
TTTCCCAACCCTTTTAGATCGAGCAATCGAGCGTTGATCAACCTGAATAGTTACGTGCAATCAAACTGTTACCCAAGCTAAGGATCGTGGATTTCTTAATATGCGAATCCTGGGGTAGGGACACAGCAATGACCATTCGTGTCAGGTTAAGGTTTTAGGGAGCATGTCAAGGATTAAATTGATATAGCGATAATCCTGTAGGGACGAAGCATTCCGGTAGTTGATCTATGAACTTGTCCAGAAATCATGGCCGGAATGCTTCGCCCCTACACCTTGCGGGATCATCATAGGTGTTGGGGCGTATCCAACAATTGGGGGAACATCCGGGCGAATAGAATTCGCGGCTATAAAAACAAAGTCCGCCTACGCGGACTAAGGGCTTTGAAACCCGCGTAGGCGGGTTTAGTTCTTGTAGATGCGGTTTTAACCGCCCCTCCCCCAAACGTGAAATACGCCCTAGGTGTTGCTCTAGATCCGTTGGTTATCAACCGATTCGAGGAATCCTTAAATCTGCTTGACACCTAGACCTTTTGCTTAATTTGACACCAATGGGCAATGCCGTGTCCCTACAGGTTGACAGTTTTACAGGTTATTTCATCCCCATTCCTCAGCAATGCCGATTATTCTTGCCACACCGATCAATCAAATTGAACTGATGCCTGGTAGTGCGATTCGTCTAACGGATATTACCTGGGAAAGCTATCTGGCACTCTTGCAAGACTTGATGGATAACCGAGCCAGCCGCATTGCTTATAGTGAAGGAGTGCTAGAACTGAGGATGCCAAGTCAACTGCATGAAGTGATCAACCGAGTCTTGGCGGCCATCATCCACACATTGGCAGAAGAGTTAGGACTTGACTTCAATGATCTGGGGTCAGTGACTTTGAATCGTGCTGATTTGGCAAAGGGAGTAGAACCGGATAGTTGTTTTTATATTCAAAATGTTGAGGCGGGGCAAGGCATTTCCGACTCAGGATTAGTCTCGTTGCCGCCTGATTTAGCGGTAGAGGTGGATATCGCGAATAAGTCAGACAGTAAGTTGAGGATTTATCAGGCGATGGGCGTGCCTGAAGTCTGGCTGTATCAGCAAAACAGAGTCACAATCCTATGGTTAGAGGGGGATAGCTATGTGGAGAAACTGACGAGCCGATCGCTGAAGCTTACCACTGTAACCCAATTAAATGAATGGGTGCAGTTACGAAAAAACGGTACAGATTTGACAGTTATCCGAGCAGTTAGGCCATTCTGTAACCAGCAAGGACGCTAGAAGACCGATCGCCCTATCCGGTGAATTTGCATGATTAATCGTTCCCAATTACTTTCTGATCTGCAAGCCCTACTGCGAAAGCTGGAGGCGGATTTGTTAGCCCGGACGGCGGCGGCGGAGGTGCCAGAGGTTGGCGAAACGTTGCGGGCAGAGTATGACCAGGCCAAGAATGCCGATCGCACGGCTCAGAGCTATGAACAGTGGCAGGCGGATTTTGTCACCCAGATGGCGGTTGCCTGGGTGTTGAATACGGTGTTCATCCGGTTTTTGGAAGACAATCAACTGATTGATGCGCCGCTGCTGTCGGGTTCGGGAGATCGGTTGCAGCAGGCGCGGGATGAGCATGAGCTATATTTCCGGCAGCACCCAACGGAAACCGATCGCGAATACCTCCTGCATGGGTTTAAGCGGTTGGCAAAGCTATCGGGGGTTGCCGAAATTTTTGGGGCGCAAAATTTGGTCTGGGCGTTGCCCAACTGGCTCAGTGGCGATGCAGCGGGGGAACTGTTGCGCTTTTTTCAGCGGCTTGACTCTGGTACAGGACAGTTGGTGCATGATTTTACTGACCCAGCGTGGGATACGCGCTTTTTAGGCGATCTGTACCAGGATTTGTCGGAGTCGGCACGGAAGCAGTACGCGCTATTGCAAACGCCGATTTTTGTCGAGGAGTTTATCTTAGACCGGACGCTCGACCCGGCCATTGCGGAGTTTGGGCTGGACGGGTTGCGGATGATTGACCCGGCCTGCGGCAGTGGCCACTTTTTGCTGGGGGCGTTTGCCCGAATTTTGGACAAGTGGCAGCGCAAGGAACCGGGAACCAATGTGAGGGCGTTGGCACAACGGGCGTTGGATGCCGTGCATGGGGTGGATGTGAACCCCTATGCGGTTGCCATTGCTCGGTTTCGGTTGTTGTTGGCGGCGTTGCAGGCGGAAGGTCTGACGAAGTTAAAGTATGCACCGAGTTTTGAGTTTAATCTGGCCTGTGGCGATTCGTTGTTGCACGGGGCAGGGAGTTTGTTGGAGTTAAATCCGCATTATTCCCGTAGTGAAGATGCTCAGGCGTTAAGTCGGATTTTGCAACCGGGACGGTATCACGCAGTTGTGGCGAATCCGCCTTACATTGTGCCGAAAGATAAAGCGTTGAATGAGGCATATCGAAGACGGTATGCAGCCTGTTATCGGCAGTATTCGTTAGCGGTTCCATTTATGGAGCGAATTTTTGATCTGGCTGTGGATCGTGGGTTTACTGGACAGATCACAGCCAATAGTTTTATGAAACGGGAGTTTGGCAAGAAGCTGATTGAAGAGTTTTTTCCAACGGTTGATTTGACCCATGTGATTGATACCAGTGGCGCATATATTCCGGGTCATGGAACGCCCACGGTAATTTTGTTTGGACGCAATCGTCAGCCCATTGCCAGCACAATTCGGACGGTTATGGGAATTCGGGGTGAACCCAGTACACCCGATGATCCAGCACAAGGTTTAGTCTGGTCGGCGATTTCAAAGCAAATAGATATTGAGGGTTCACAAAGTGAATTTGTTAGCGTGGCAAATTCATTGCGTGAACAGTTTCATAAACATCCTTGGTCAATTGGAGGAGGAGGAGCCAGTGATTTAAAGGAGCAATTAGAACAATCAGCAGAAGTACGACTCGAAGATGTAATTGACACAATCTGTTCACTTTGTATTACTCGTGCTGATGATGCTTATATTATGCCTCTTGGCGTACTTCCACGGCAGAGAATTAAACGAGAGCATCAGTTAGTAATGGTTATTGGAGAACAAGTAAGAGATTGGGGAATTTATTATCCTGATTCTGTTTTGTTTCCTTATGATCAAAATTTAAATCCAGTCTTAGAAACAGAAGGCTTAGAAGTTCACCGCTTTTTATGGAGTTTCAGAGAAATTCTTTGGCGACGACGTGAGTTAGGCGGTGATCATCGAGAGTTAAATCGTACATGGTGGGAATGGAATAGATTCTTATCACATCGGTTTATAAATCCTAAATCAATCGCCTTTGCTGAAGTCGCTACCCACAATCACTTTGTTCTCGACCATGGCAGAAAAGTCTTTAAACAGACTGCTCCCGTTATTAAATTAACAGCCAACTCAACGGAAGAAAATTACCTAGCTTTATTAGGTTTACTTAATAGTTCAACTGCTTGCTTCTGGTTAAAGCAATCCTGCCACCAAAAACAAATGATGGGAGGGGATGGAATTCGTATCGAATCTAAAGCGAAAGTTCCATATGCTTTTAATGGAACACAGGTTGGTCGATTGGCTATTCCTCAAGCATGGCTTAAAGGAGATTTGCGACAACGGCTTCTAGATCTCACTCGCGAGATGGATCGAATCAGTGAGGAATGGTCAAACCTGACAGCAACAAGAGTGATTCAGGATAACTTATTCAGTGTAGATGCAATCCGAGAACAGTGGAATGTCCTACAGAAGCAGCGCAAAACCATTCGATCACGGCAGATTTTTCTTCAGGAGGAAATTGATTTCACCGTCTATCGGATGTTCGATCTCGTTTCTGATGACTTATTAAGCGATCTAACTGATTGGAGTGATTCGATCGTGACAGAGGGAGATCGTCCCTTCTGTATTGTTGATGGAGAAAATGAGGAAGGTTTTCCTGTCCCTTCAGATGTTCCTAAAGAGTGGACTAATGACATCACTCAACTGTGGCGAAAACGAATCAAAGCCATTCAGGAAAATCGTGATCTCCGTCTAATTGAAAGTTCAATGTACAAGAGACGGTGGATCGGGCGACAAGGTTTGTTCAACCATCTTCGTACTGATAATGAATTGGGTGATGCCGCGAAAGAGTGGTTAGTAAACCGCCTTGAAAGTTACTTTGACTTTGATGGGCGAATGGAAGACCCTCATCCCCCAACCCCGTCTCCCCAGGGAGAAGGGGAGCCGGAACCCCGTTCTCCCTCAGAACCCCCCTCTCCTCAGGGAGAGGGGGGCAGGGGGGTGAGGGCAAAAATCTTCGACCCTGACAACATCGGCATCATTATCTCCATCAACAAACTCGCCCAAATCGCCAACCAAGACCCAGAATTCATCCAAGTCGCTGCCCTTTACCGAGACAGCGATTCCTTCGACGTACTCAAACTCGTCACCGAACTGGTCGAAGCCGAAAGCGTTCCCCTGCTGCCCATCCTGCGCTACAAAGCCACCGGACTCCGCAAACGCCAAGAATGGGAACGCACCTGGGCACTCCAACGCCAGGAAGATGCCATTGATGCCCGTACCCAACTGCCCAAAGAGCATCCCGACTACCTCGACCTCCTCGCCGCCAACAACCTCAAACAACAAACCATCGGCACCATTCCCGTTCCACCCAAATACACCAGTGCCGACTTCCTCAGCAGCCACTACTGGCGACTGCGCGGCAAACTCGACGTACCCAAAGAACGCTGGGTCAGCTTCCCCTACTGCGAAGGCATAGACGGATTATTGCCCATCGCCTGGGCGGGCTACGACCACCTGCAACTGGCCCTCGCCATCAGTGCCTACTACGTCGATGTGCAAGAGCGGTTAGGCGGTCGCGATGACCCGCGCCTGATTCCCCTCCTGGGTTGCCTACTCGAACTATTGCCCTGGCTCAAACAATGGCACAACCACCTCCATCCCCACTATGGGCTAAACATGGGTGACTACTTCGAGGGCTTCATCACCGACGAAACCCGCCAGATGGACAAAACCCTCGACCAAATCCGCGCCTGGGAACCCCCCAAACGCACCACCCGCCGCCGCCGTTAAGCTTGAGAATGAGGTGATCGATCTATCATGCCGATGATGCAGCCTAACCTGAAATCGCTTTACCAAACCGACTTCCACGCTTGGACTCAACAGCAAGTCAAGCTGCTGAAAAGTCAGGCATGGCACGGACTCGATGTGGACAATCTGATTGAGGAGTTGGAAGACTTGGGACGACGAGAACGGCAGGAACTGAGAAACCGCTTAAGTATTTTGTTAGGGCATTTGCTGAAATGGCAGTTTCAATCCTCCCAGCGGAGCAATAGCTGGTTAGCCACCATCCACGAACAACGGGATCAGGTGGCACTATTACTCGCTGAAAACCCCAGCCTGAAACCATACCTTACCGAAGCATTAGACATTGCCTACCAGTCAGGCTTGAACCTAGCTGTCAGAGAAACCGAGTTACCCTACGAAACCTTTCCCACAACCTGTCCCTATTCCCTGGATGAAGTGATGAATCCCGCATTTTTACCGGACGAAGCCGGACTGCCAGCAGAAAATTAGCCATTTACTGCCCACACCGATGAAATCCCTCGACGACATCAAACACCAACTGGCAGCTAGCAAAGCTCTGCTTCAGCAAAGCTATCATGTATCCCGTTTAGGGCTGTTTGGCTCCTACGTGCGCGGCGAACAAACCGCCGAGAGCGACGTGGATGTTGTAGACAAGCTAATCCCTAATTCTCAATGATTTTGTGTTTGAACCGATAACCTTGCAGGGGCGAAGCATT
>CAZJZR010000250.1:0-5777 GCA_964550475.1 uncultured bacterium | reverse complement strand
TGGGTGTCCCAAGCCAGCTACAAACCGCTGGGGGTAACGGTAGCCGTCGCCAAAGACCGGGCGATCGAAGCGTTTCTGCATGTGGGCGATCGCTTCATCCTCAACATCCTGGAAGAGGGCAACTACCAAACCCTGATGCGCCACTTCCTGAAGCGATTCCCCCCCGGTGCTGATCGCTTCGCCCAGGTGAAAACCTACCCAGCGGCCAACGGTTCCCCCATTTTGGCGGACGCGCTGGCCTATTTGGAATGCGAGGTGGTCAGCCGGATGGAATGCAGCGACCACTGGTTGGTCTACAGCACCATCGACGCAGGACGGGTCTCCAAAACCGATTCCCTCACCGCTGTCCACCACCGCAAGGTCGGCAACCACTATTAAGTCGGTAACCAGTAACCAGCAGCGATGAATCAACATCGCTAGCCTGGTTTATTCACGACATTCTACACGCCAAGCCGTAGGGGCAAGCCCCCCGTGGTTACCCCGTAGATCTAATACTTAGACAAAGATCTTGGTGTAAAGCGTCATTTCCTCCAGTTGGTGATGGGTAATGGGTGATTGGTTGCACCGCCTTTCCTGCATTACCCATGACTCAACTGCGTTCCCATTACCAAGTCGGATCAGAAAATAGATTAATCGTCAGTTGGGGGCGATCGCGGGGTACAGCAGTGATGCAACTACAAACGCTATCGCCACCTTCAATGTCTACTTCACAGGCATGGCATGATCCCATCAAACATCCAGTGGGAATGGTGATGCCAGCCCGTTCGGCTACATCGAGCAACAACTCACCCGGTTGTGCCTCCACCCAAATATCATTCGGCAAAAAACGAATTTTGACAGTCATTGGTTTACGTGAACAGACTTCGGTTAAGACCTAGTTTCATCGGTGTTTCATCGGTTTGATCGGCAGACGTTTGCCGTTCTTAAGACATTTGCAGTTCTTACCAGTGTCCCGTCTGCCTTAATTGCTCAGAAGCTGGTTGAACAGGGATCTAGAAGGTTGGTTTTTCGTGCACGAGGCGCAGGAAAAACCAACTGTTAAAACAGTCTCTCAACGTTTACGCCCTGAGCAACTGACGCAACTTCTCTGATCCTCAATGATTTTGTGTTTGAACCGATAACCTTGTAGGGGCGAAGCATTCCGGCCATCATTGTTCGGTCATTCGCTAACTTAACTACCGGAATGCTTCGCCCCTACGTTGGGCAACACAAATTTAATTAGAACCAGCAACTTCTAACCATAGCAAAAATCAACTCGCACTCGATTGTTCGCTGTCCCCTTAGGCTGTCCCCTTAGATCGATGCACTATGAGATCGACTCACTACGACTCATCTGCACCTGCACCCCGATCGCGGTCATTTGTTGGTGAAAGTCAATCCATTTGGTCGAAGGGATCAGGTCACGGAACAGATGGGGAGCCGTTTCTACCAGATCTTTGGCATCCTTTAGCCCCAGTCCGGTGACTTCGCGAATGATTTTAATGGCGCGGATTTTCACCTCAGACGGTACAGCACCCATAACGATGTCTAGGCGATCGCGCCCGGAGGGTCGCGCGATGGGTGTGGCAGCCGTGACTGTAGCAGTGGCTGTGAGTGGAGTTGGGCGATGCCCCATCTGCACCTGTACCCCAATCGCCGCCATTTGTTGATGAAAGTTGTCCCATGCGGCACGCGGAATCAGATTGCGGAACGAATGGGGAGTCATTTCCACCAAATCTTTAGCATCCTTTAGCCCCAGACCCGTTACCTGACGCAGAATTTTAATCGCGGCGATTTTGACGTGGTTGGGAATAGTGTCGATGAAAACATCCAAGCGATCGCGCTCGGTTAGCGGTGGAATCAAGGTAGGGTTGGTGGTCGCGGGAGCGGCGGGTAGACCACTGGTGGGAAAACAGTAGATCACCGTACCATCATCCTGCGGCTCAAAGTTCGCGGCTAACTCGATTGCCTGAGCGTCGAGATAGCGTTTGGCAGCAGCATGGGGAATGTTGGCAACCATGGCAAACCCTAAGGGAGTTAGCCGCCCCTGTTCTGTTTGCAACAGTTGAAAGAAGATGGCTTGCAGGCGATCGCGATCGCGTTGTAGCTTGGCACGATGCGCCGTACCCCGCAACCAAATTCCGCCCACCAATAACGGGGTGCTCACCAGCAAACATGCCATCAATTGCGATCGGCGTTCCGGTGGAGACAGGTGGGAGTTAAAGGGTGCGTACAGCCCAGATACGAGCAACAACACCCCTAAGCTAAGCATAACTGCGGATGCAAGTTGAGTCACAGGGATGGGATCGGCAACACTACCCTACGAACCTAGCCGAAAATCAACTGTGTCGTAGACAAGCTGTATTGAAAGTTCATCTATCCAGTGGGTTGCAACAATATCTGTGATGATCCCTACAGGATTATCGCTACACCGATTTAATCCTTGACATTTGGCCTAAACCCTTAACTTTACACCTATGGGCATTGCCATGTCCCTACAGTTAGCGACATGAGTTCCCTCGGCTCTTAGGGTTGTCCTGACGTGGTGACAATCTGAATCACGGGTGTTGTCTTGAACTGCGGTAAGCGCACGTCGTCCATCAAATCGGCCCAATCTGCCGCTGCGACTGTATCGTCCGGTGTCTTAAACCGTTGTACTGCCAACGTGGAAACAATATCTTGCCAAATCCCTTGTTCGGCTAAAACCGCTAGGCGATCGCCATTCGCAGGAACGTTGGGAGCTGCAATCCGCTCGATCCAACCACTGACGACGATGTTGCTGGCCGGATCATCGGGATCACAGGCCACTGACAATTGCCACAGATACTTTTGACCCACTTCCAACTTGGGAGCAGAGGCAGGCATGGCGATCGCCACAATCCCCGGTTTTCCAGTCAGATTAAACGTCACACTGTGTAATTGCCGCTTAGCCGACTCATCTTGCAACGTGAACTGAGCCGTCGTTGGGGTTAAAGCGGGCACATTGACCAAAAAGGTCGGATGCTCATTGGTGGTGCGATCGACCGGAGACTGAGCGGTGACAGTCTTGCCACTGGCATCCAAGGGGGGAACTAAGGCAGTGATCGCTTTGCCACCATCACAGGCGGCAGCTCGACTAAATCCGCCTGCCCGATATTTCACAGGCCGCACCCCCAACCGAAAATTCAGCCGCCGTCGTCCAGAGGAACGAGAGGCTTGGGCTACGGTGATGTTGTCATGATTTATTCCATTACCTAATCGCCGACCAGTGGCAGAATTAGCCGTAGCCAAGGATGCTAAATCCAGCACTGCCATTGTGCTAAGGATCGCGACAATCGAGGCAGTTTTAATGGCTTGAGGGAATTGCATGGGGAAACCTCTGGAAGGGAGTAGGGATCAGGCAGAATGAGCGGGGATTTTCAATGTTGATCGTTCCTGGGGCAAGGGCAGGAACAATCGACCTGCTAGCCACCTTTTCAAACAGTTTCTCAGGTAGACAGGAGATTTATCTCTCCTATTCTCCCTCAGTTCACAGCCAAAATGGGAGTATCGATCAACTCACGCATTTGGGCGGCGGTCAGTAAATCTCGCCAGTCTTCGGTTAATTCCACATCATTGGGCTGATTACGACGTAACTGAATCAGACTGGTGACAGCATCTTGCCAAATGCCCAATTCCGCATACAGAGAGGGTTTCTCCCGCTCGGTGGCACGGGCTAGTTGCTGCACAATTGGTGATGGATTAAATCCTCCCATAGGTTTGAGTTGTTCTGCTGTGATCCGTTGCACCCAACTACCAATAATTGGATCACTATCGCGGCTATCGCGATCGCAACGCATAGCCATCTGCCACATATAGTTTTCCCCCACCTTTAGGGCAGGCGCAGTCTTCGGTATTTGCACCCCCACCAATCCGGTTTGTCCACTGACAGTAAAGCGGGTGTTATAGAGTTCACGTTTGCCCGCCGCATCTTGCAGCGTGAATTGGACTTCCGCATCCGTGGGCATGGCCGTCACATACACCCAAAACGTGGGACGCTCAGACAGGGTTAGGTCAATTGGGGCATCACTGCGACGTACCCGCTCTTCCGGTCGAGGGGGGGGCACAAAGGCAGTCATCTTGGCTTGGTTAGGACAGGTGCCACTACGACTGAAGCCGCTCACCCGAAACCGCGATGGCCGTACCCCCAACCGCCACGATAAGCGGCGACGTTGGCTAGTGGGGGCTGTGGCGGCTGGTTTGGTGGTGGCTGGTTTGGTAGTGGATTGGCGCGTGGTGGGTTGACGAGAGGGAGGGGAACCAGCCACTGCACTGCCGATGGCGGTAGGCAAGTTGGGTAGGAGTAAAAGGGCGGTTAAAACTAGGGGTAAGGCCGGATAGGACTTCATGGGGACTCTCCAGGGGGATCTGGGCTAGCGGGTGGGGCATCGACGGATGGAGTAGCCAGCAGTCTACGATCTACGACGTATTTCACTTCTGAGAAGTTCTTGATTAATAGTTCTTCAGCGATTTGATTGCCCGTCCGCCTGTCAATTTGCGATCGCCAAATTTCATTACTGCGATAGGTTTTGCCTGCTTGCTCTAAAAAGCGATGATTGCGTTCAAACAGATGATAGGTATGGGGTGATTCGCGATCGCTATAAATCGCCCCTTTCAGATGCTGATCGGTTAACCAAACCCGAATTTGAAAGGGTTGGTTCGTCGGATTAAAAAAGCGTAAATCAATGTAGTTATAAAACAGACTGGCTCCGCTACCAAAGGGCAAAACCCGCTGTTCGTCCGGAAAGGGGTCAAAGCTGTGATGATGTCGTTCCATCACCGTTAAAGGTGTGTGCAGTACCATCCAGTATAACAAGTTACCCAGTTGGCAAAGGCCGCCCCCAATGCCCGTTTTTACCTCTCCCCGTGACAGTTGCAATCCCTCTAAATACCCCTTAGCCGCATTTGGCTGCCCCACCAAGTACCAAAAGGAAAAGACCTGTCCAGGCTGAATCACAATCCCATCCAGATGGCGATTGGCAATCCCCAAATTAACCACCTTATTTTTTTGTAATCGCGGATCGGCGTGACCTAATTTGCGATAGAGCAGCGATTGATGGGTTGTGCAACGATAGGGCAGATTGTCTTGGCTGATCTGGGTGGCAAATTGCTGAGCACGCCAACGATTATGCAGATGGCGGATCAAGCGTTTTTGGGCAACGCGAATGTGGTACAAGCTGGGGTGAAGTTCTGATAACCGCATAATCCGTGATCTGAGAGCTATCCATTACGCAAAAGTCGCTGGAACCCTTGATAAATCTAAGGTCTAGTAATCGATTTTTCTGGTTCCAGACCCCATAAAGACCCCAGTTACCCAGGGATTTTTAGGGATTCAGGCATAGAAAAACCAATTCTGCCCCTGATTGGCTTCTGAATCGCCCCAAAACCCGTAGTTGGTTTAGGTGCAACTGGAGGCTAAACTCCTTGTCAGATATAGGTTTGCCCGACTTTTGCGTAATGAACAGGATCTGAGAGGGGGGCAGATGAACTAACTAATGTCTTGCTAATGTGTTGAATTCCAGGGCAATTAGGGACGAGCTTGAATATAAAATCCCCAATCACACGGTAGGGACGAACGGCAGTTCGCCCTTACAGATTTGTGTCTAGGGATATTACTGATCTGCAAATCCCTGATGCCCCCCCCTCCCATCCTCCGAGTACATCATCACAGCTACGTTTTAGGGTAAATTCCGGAGGAATTTACCTAAAACCAAACGTTGACAGCGCACCACCCCCCGTCTACTCTCCACCCCTCATCCAGCCAACGCTTGGCGATACCA
>CAZJZR010000249.1:0-5784 GCA_964550475.1 uncultured bacterium | reverse complement strand
AACAGTCTCAAACTCTAGCATCTTTAAGCTTCAAAAGGAATGAAATAGCCCTGGGAGTAGTGTCAACTTGAGCATTGCTCCTATTTTTGGTAATGCAACAGTGGGCATCAATTTATATAACGAACAGATGCTTCCCATTGGTGTCTCCTATGGGAATTATGGTACACCTCAACCATTGGTGCAGACATTAGATGCAGGGAAGTATTTTGTCTTAATTAATGATGTCGCAGGTGATACAAATGTTCAGTATCGTTTGGATGTCAGTGCCCAAAGTTTAGCTGCGAATGATGGAATTGGTAATGATTTTGCCCAAGCTAAAGATCTCGGTAAACTATTACCCAATTTTCCGTTTCCATCTGTGAGTGATGCAATTGGGGGAACTGATAGTGCCGATTGGTTCCGGTTTAATATGGGGGCTTTGGGTGATTTATTACCTGTTTTGAGTGGATTAACTGCACCAGTCTCCTTGCAACTGCTACGAATTGAAGCAAACGGAAGTTTAACGCCTATCAGCACAGTTTCCAGCAGTGGTCAAAGTGTTTGGAATCCAACATTTACTAACTTGCCAGTAGGAAACTATGCGTTAGCTTTGACTTCTCCCAGTGGCACCAGTACACCCTATACACTGAACTTGTCATCTGTTTCCACCAATACAGCACCATCAGGCTTAACAGTTAACTTGGGTGGGATTTATAGCTCCAATCAAGACATTATTGTCACAGGGAGTGTATTTGATGCCAATGGAGCTAGTGATCTGGATGATGTGTGGATTTCTATCAATGGACAAACCTATTTCGTCAAGAATTTCACTCCCTCACCAACTGATAATCGTGTAGCGAATTTCTCAATTAATATTGGCAAATTACCAGTTGGGACGTATGGATGGAGTGCTAGTGCTAGCGATAAGTCGAGGCAGGGTAGCGGAGTTACTCTGTCTAACAATAGTGTACAAGTGGTGTATGCTCCTGTGGATACGGCAGGTGAAACACCCCAAACAGCGCGTGATTTGGGAACAGTTACGCAACCAATTTTAATTAATGAATTTGTCGGGACGATAGATCGTACAGATGTGTTTCAATTTACTGTCCCTCCAACATCCCGATTCGATAATCTGACATCACTATCATTTCAGTTAGATGGTCTGAGCGGAGATGCTGATTTTTCGATCTATAAAATTTTGGCGAATGGGGCTAAGGTGAGTGTGAATTCACCGACCTATGGCACAGGCACGAAGGCATTTACAGGTGCATTTTTACCCGGCACCTATTTCGTTGATGTCTATACCAGAGATGGAACGATTAACACGAATTACAATTTCCAAATCATTCCTCCTAGTGTCGGCACCATTCAAGTTGGCCAAACTGTTTCTGGTAGTTTGGAAACAACTGATGGCAAAATTCCAGGGACTAACCAGTTCTATGATGACTATGCCTTAAATGGGTTGACAGCCAATCAACCAATTCGTCTCACCCTGAGTGCAAATGGGTTCAGTCCTCAGATTTTTGTGTTGGATAATGTTGGTCATGTGGTGAGTCAGTCAGTGGTGACAACTGGCAACAGTACAACGCTGGATTACATTGCACCCTATAGCGGTAACTATGCGATTCGTGTGACAAGCCAAGGGCAAAATGCAACGGGTAACTATACGCTTTCCACGGTTGCAGGCAACTCAAGCAACTCAGGCAACTCAAGTGGCAATACTGGTGGAAGTTCTCTCTACCCCACATTTAATCTGGGTAAATTGACAGGTAGTTAGTAATTCAGTGGGCGGTTCTGGTGCCGTTAATATTGAATATCGCTTTGGGTTAGATACCCAAAGCAACTTTAATTTGAATTTGAATGGGTTGAGCCAGGATGTGAATGTTAGCCTGGGGCAATTGACTCAAAATAGTGATGGCACAACCACGTTTACGTTGATTGATGGCTCCTATAACCCAGGCACGGTGGCTGAAACCATTACCCAACGCTTGGCACCAGGTACCTATGCCGTGCGGATTGGTTCTCCTAGTAACGAAGCCAGCACCAACTTTAATCTGACTTTATCCGCTGGTGCTGCCACGTCCAGTACGATTAATGGTTACGACATTAGTGGTCAGTTTTACTCTGCCTATTGGGATAACCGCGCCACCCTTGGTGATCCGCTCGAAAACGCCCAGACCTACTCCAGCACCGTCAGCTATCAACGGTTTGAGGGCGGCTCCCTTGTGAGCACTCCGACTGGCACCTTTATCCTCTATGGCGACATCCGCCAGACTTACCTAAACAATGGTGGTTTAGGCGGCAGGCTGGGTGTACCAACCAGTGACCCGATGGATCAGGGCAATGGCACTCTGAAACAAACCTTCCAAAACGGTTACATCTTCTGGAATGGATTTCAGACAAGTGTCTACCAAACTGGTAATAATCTGCCGCCTAGTTCTACATCTGGTGCATCGACTTACGGGCAGCCTAACATTTCCCCAATTGCAACTACAATCACACCAGTTTCTTTTCTTCCTGCATCTGTCTCAAACTTTCGACAGGGTATAGATTCAGGCATTCAAGTCAGAACTGATGATCCAACAAATATTCCGCCTGGATTAGTCTGGACATATATTCGCCCTCAGGTTGCTAATGTAAACAGGAGGCATCTTGTGACGATAAATTGGGGTCAATATACTTGGCAAGGAGTTGTTACTCTGCCAGAAGATGGAATAGTCTTGCAATACAACAGAAGCAGTGTAGAGTCAATTCCTCGAATTGTTACTGTTTCTATATATGATGATGATCTAAATAATCCAACAGTAGATCAGCATGATGCCGTTTCTTTGTATAAGAGATCTTTAGGAGATCAGACAACAGCCAGTATCCAAGTAATAAACAGTACCTCGATCAACAATGCATGGAACAAAGCTGTCCTCAAAGATATTAATGGAACAGGAGTATTTACTAATGATCCAATTATTTCTGGCTCAGCATGGTATAGAACAATTACAGGCAACAAATCTGCCAATTTAACTCCATCTAACAGTTATTATGCAAGCAACGAGAACGTGTTGTGGGAGAACAATTACGCTCCTAATGCATTCTATCCTCAGGGATCAAGCCGTGGGTTGGATTCAGGCAGTCCTAAAACATATGGGAATTGTACGTGGTACGCAAACGGAAGGTTGCTTGAACTGGGGTATGATCCCAATATTGTGAGGAAATTTAGCCGTGCGGCTGGAATGTGGCTAGGTATTGCACAAAGCGAAGCGAAAAGGCAAGCGAACACGGGAACACCTGTGACTATAAGTAATAGCCTGGATGATACAAACTTTTCACCTCAGCCTGGTGATATCGCTGAATATCAGTATGGACACGTTGCGATTGTTGAAGCAGTTGATCCGGATGGTGGTATAATTTTATCTGAATCCAGCTATGGTACAGGGGCGGCCAACTATCTGTATCGGACATTTAAAGTTTTCAGAACACAGACTAACGTTGGTGAAAGAGGAGGATATCCTGACAGGTTTATTCGCTTACCTCTTCCTACTGTTCTTATTCCTGTGTAGAGATTGCAGATCTCGTAGGTTACCTTGAGGAACAAAACCAAACAATTAAGGTGGCGAGTTGCCCATAGAATATCCAACATTCCAAGGCATTCGGGGGCATATGGTTGGATATCGCTGTCGCTCCACCCAACCCACACCTTGGGCGCAGTTGTCTGTAGGTTGGGTGGAAGAACGTAGCTGGCTTTCCATTGGGTAACCCAACAAGCAAGGGCATCGGCAGTAGAGGATAATCCTACAACTCCAAGGTGGGCGGTGGCGTTAGCCTGTACGACAGTACCTATCGCGCCTCACCTCAGGGGTGTAATACAGCTACAGACAGTGACGGCTAACCGTTCTGCGTCATCCCTTATCATAGACACAGCAACACCAGTCCGCTTCTGGCTTTGCACTATGTGGACACCCCCCTGATTTTGCAAACCCTCCCAACATTAACGATTCGCGATCGCCTACGTGCCGCCGCCCCCACCCTCGTCGCCGACAGCGAGAGTCTTGCCCGTTCCGGCAACATCGAAGCCGCCATCCCAGGCTGCCAAACCGCCCAACAATGGGACTCCTCCCTCCGCTTCGACCCCGTTCAGCCTGCCCGCGAGTTGGCTAAAGCGGCCAAACCCCAGTAAAGCGCACAGAAACCCGGTTTCTTGGAGAAACCGGGTTTCTGAATTTGCCAATTACAACACCATTCAACGTCTAATAGTGTCATGAAAACGAGAGAGGAAATTCTTCAGCTATTAGCCCAGCAAAAGTCCTCGTTGCTAGAAACCTATCAAATTGCCAAATTGGGCATCTTTGGTTCCTATGCCAGAGGGCAACAAACCGAAACCAGTGATTTAGATATTTTGGTGGATTATATCCAGCCCCCCACCCTATGGAAGTTAGCAGAACTCAAAGATGCCTTAAGCCAACTCGTTGCCCTTAAAGTCGATCTGGTGACAATGAATGGGCTGAAACCCCGGTTGCGCGATCGCGTTTTATCTGAGGTGATCTATCTGTAATGGCACGCCACTATATCGCAGCCGCCATCCCAGGCTGCCAAACCGCCCAACAATGGGACTCCTCCCTCCGCTTCGACCCCGTTCAGCCTGCCCGCGAGTTGGCTGAAGCCACCAAACCCCAGTAAAGCGCACAGAAACCCGGTTTCTGAATTTGCCAATGTTGGGTTGCGCGTTGCTTGCCCCAAACGACAACTTTAAGCTCATTGTGCAAGTTAGTTAAGGATAGGCAAGTAACGTTAGTTCCTGAATAAACCGAAAATCACGTTGATTTTTGCTCAACAAGGAAATTTGATGTTCGATCGCAGTTGCGGCAATCAGAGCATCGGCAATCAGCAATCCATGGCTCAGGAAATATCTTGTAGGAGTTGAGTCGCGCGATCGCTAATTTGGCTGGTCAGTGTGAGAATCTGAAACTGTGCAAGGAAACGATTGAGTGCTTGTAACTCAGATTTGTTGCGGCATCCAATGACTAACTCCATGACAGTAACCGTAGAGACTGCCAAAATTGCAGTTTGGCTTTCGTGCATCAGTCGCAGTTTGGCGATCGCGTCATTGTTAGCAACATCAATCAAAATATCCGTATCAATCAGCATTTGAGGCATATCAGACACGCCAGTGCTGTTGCCGAATTTGTCTGACCCAGGCTGTACTGTCCTGCATTTCTGAGCGATCGCTCCACATCCCTACAAATGGTTCATTCTCCAGGTTTAGCGGATGAGCAGGGGAAGGTTGCGAAGGAGTATAGCGTTGTTTCAGAAAGGCAACAAACTCGACGATCAGTTGTTGAGCAGTTTCGGGAAGGGCTGAAATATCGTCTTTTAGTCGTTCAAACTGAAGCATAAATCATGTCCTTGTTTGCAACTGCCATCTCCCATTGGCTGATCAGTTCCATTGGGTTATTCGGTTGATCGAGTCATGGCTCGTAACCGTTTATATACCCCCCAAGGGAGGAACAGTTACCATGGATCAGTTCTATTATCCCAGGCGATCGTGTCAGTCGGGTGGAGGAACTCCAACACCTCATCATTGTGCCGCCGCCCCCAACCTCATCGCCGACAGCAAAGCCCTCGCCCGTTCCGGCAACATCGCAGCCGCCATCCAAGGCTTCAAAACCGCCCAACAATGGGACTCCTCCCTCCGCTTCGACCCCGTTCAGCGTGCCCGCGAGTTAGCTGAAGGAGCCAAATTACCCCAACCTCTCTGAATTGATCCATATATAAATTGCTGAAAATCATCTCACTCACCTATGCCAGCCTTTG
>CAZJZR010000248.1:0-5789 GCA_964550475.1 uncultured bacterium | reverse complement strand
TGGGGGTTGGGGGTAGCAGGGGTAGGGGTCGCTGGGGGTACAGACATGCAGACACCTCGTACACGAATGGGCTAGCGAGAACACAGCGACGACTAAAGCCATGCTGAATCAGTTCCAGCAGTTGGGGCAATTCTAGCCGCATTCTCAAGAACTGCCCGTAGTTCATTGGTACGGATTACTACACCTCTTGGCAGGGATTAAAAGCGCAGTAAATTGGGAGGTTTGCGGCGTTTTGTGTTTTCAGCCGCCGCCGCGATCGCCGCGTGGTTGGGGCATCGCTCCACATTGGCGGCATAGGTGGCGGCACCGGCACGGGCTAATTCCACCTGAGCCAATTGGGGGCGATCGCCGCTGGCAAACCACAGCTCCACAAAAATCCGACCATCGGGTTGGATTGCCAACACATCCACTTGCACTTGGTTATGCACCTCTGACAATAGGCGACGTAGGCGATCGCTGCCATAACGGATTTGTGTGGGATCGTTATGCAACTGGATACACGCCAAGTGGATGACTTGGGATTGGCTGTGGTGGGGCGGAATCACCCGGAAGCGATCGGCACTCACCATTTCCACCACTGTCCAAGTTGGTAACGATTGGGCGGGCGGCGATGGATGCGTAACCCTGAGTTTTGCAGGTGATGTAAGGGAATTAACCTGGGTAGGAGTGGTATGGGTAGCAAACCAGCCCGCCAACTTTAGCCCCGCCAGCACGAGGGCGATCGGCAATAGAATCGCCACGACAATCCGAACCGTTCCCCAACGAGGATTAATCATGCATGGTTCGCCTTTGCTTGGAACTAACGCAGTTAATGGGGAATGGGGAATCGGGAATGGGTAATCGGGAATCGGGAATCGGGAATGGGGGATTGAGATCGGTTGTCAGGTTGTGTTTCTAGACAGCACTCACAAGCCATTACCAATCACCCATTACCCATTACCTATCACCAATTCCCTATCACCAATTCCCTACGGCTTAATCGTCACCAACTCCACCGATTTGATCACATCTTCATAGACCTTGGGTAAGGAGCCATTCTGAAACTCGGAGAAGGGGCCAGTGAAGCCCCAGGTGTAGGTGCGCTGGTTGCCAAACACAAACAAATGCCAGCGGTGAATTTCTTCGGCTCCCTTGGGGTCACGGGTGCCAGGCATGGTGTTCACTTCCTTCACCCGCAACGCCAATGCCGCCTTCTTACCGAATTTCACCTTCATCGGCACCACTTCGGTATAGCTACGGTTGTTCTTATACTGTTGCAAGTGGGCGTTGTAAAGAACCTGGGAGGAAACGCCCTTTAACTCTGCCGCATTCACATAAATTGTGGCTGCACCGCCGCCCTCACCAGGCATCCGAATCCAGGTGGTGGTTAGCCCTTTGCTGTCGAGCTTAAATCCGGGTGGCACCTTCAACTTAAAGCCATTGAAATCGTCCAAATACTCGGTAGCCCCACTGGCCTGAGCGACGACCTGGGCAATTCCTGACTGAGCTAGCTGTGCCACTGCCGGATGACGTTGGTTAGCCAAACCCGTCTGAGTCAATGGTGTTGCCAGGGCGATCGCCATGCCAGTCAGGAGGGAGAAGACCGTCACAATTTGATGCTTCATAGTTGTGTTTGCAAGATTACTGAGCAATAAATGAGTAATAAATCACACTAGAGAAGTCAGGAGTCTCCTCACCAGAATGGCACAAAAGCAATGAATCGGGGGAAACGGATGGGATCATTGGCTCAGGCGGGTTGTAGCTAAGACGCTTGGTTTCAGTTGACTGAACCAAGCATCAGCAAATCTCGGCATACCTGACCTTAACCAAAATGGGGTTGATTTAAGCTGAAATCCAGTTAAAGTAGCCATGTTGGTAAAATGTGCCGTTGTGTATCCCGATACAGTGCTATGGGGCAGCACTATGAAAACAACGTGCTTAACAAACTGCTTAACAAACTGCTTAACAAACTGCTTAACAAAATGGTTTACAGCAGATTGCTAATCAAGTTGGTACGGTATCCCAACCGCAGAACAAGGGGCTTCAGCCGCTTGTTCCTCCCCTGACGGAGAGTGAACGATTACGACAGCACTTTTCATAGTTACTTCTTTAATCCTTCTCATATTTACTTCTCATATTTATCAGGGGCAGCCAATGAATCCAAAACCATCATTTGGTTAGGAGATTGAATGTTGTAGGTGATGCCCACAACACCGCAAAATGCCTTGCACCAAACTCCGCGTGATTGACTCTTACTGGAAAGCATGATTCCTAACCCTCAACCTCTGTCCCATCGGTTAGCCAACGCTGTACCTGCTGTCCACTGCCATCGATCGCCCGATGCACTGCTGCGATCGCCTCAGACTGCCCGACGATGCAGCCCACTCCAATCACTCGTGGCCATCACAGTGCTAACTTTGGCGGTACCATTTCCAGCCATGGCCATGCGGTTACCCCAGTGGTTCAGCGTCACCACAGCTTCAACCCTCGCTACCCAAAGTCAGGCCAAGCCGTCTGCAAAGCCTGCACGCCCACCCGCCAGTTCCGCAACATCAGCCCAAACCATTGCCACCCGTAAAGCCCAAGGGAATACGCCACGACAACGGAGCGATGGGAAAATCTGCGCCGCACTTCCCAACCGACAGCTCAGTTATCCGGGCAAAGCGGCTGTTAAATCTGTCCCCAGCAAGCAGAGTGGCAAGCTAGATCAAGCCACTGCCCCCAGCAACCCTGTCCAATTGGTCAGTGTGGCATTGCCTAGTCCATCCGGTGCTGCGCCAACCGCCACCCCTCAGCCAACTGCCACCTTGCCAACTGCAACTGTGGGCAGCGATCGCCCCTTACCCCTCAACTGGATCACCGGATTTGAAACCATTTCCCATCTATCCACCACCCTAGCAGCCAAAATCCAGCCAACCGGGGGCACCTGTGCAGCCGCCAATCCCTACTGCCAAGCCATGCAAACGGTCGCTAAACATGGGTTTACCGACGTTGTAGAGGACATGGGAGCCGTATTACTGGCACAGGCCATGGCTGATCCCAGTCCAGCCATCAACCCTAGAGCCGCGTCTGCTAGGGTGCCAGTGGTGATGTATCACGACATTCTGCCCAAGAAAAAAGTCTTTTTTGACGTGACCCCAGAGGAGTTGGAGCAGCATTTCCAACTGATCAAAAAACAGGGATTAACGCCCATCAGCATGGATGAACTGGTGGCGCACCTGAAAACGGGCATTCCCCTACCGGAAAAACCCATCCTGCTCACCTTTGATGATGGGTATGTGGGGCATTACACCCACGTCTTTCCTCTGCTGAAAAAATATAACTACCCAGCGGTGTTTTCTGTATTTCCCGCTAAGGTGGATGGCAAAGTGGTGGGGCGATCGACCCTGACGTGGCCGCAGTTACAGGAAATGGTGGCCAGTCCCTTGGTTACCATTGCCTCCCATTCCGTTACCCACTTTTCCAACCTGACCCAATTACCCGATGACAAATTGAAATGGGAAATCACCGAATCTAAGCGGGTTTTGGAAGCAAAACTCGGTATTCCCATCCGCTACTTTACTTATCCCGAAGGCCACTATGACCAGCGAGTTGCCAATTTAGTAGACGCGGCAGGCTATGATGCGGCTCTGACGATGAGTAATACGGATGAGAAGTTTGCCGGACAGTCAGAAAGTGTGTTGGCGATCGCCCGCTTTGGCCAATCTCGCCTCGCTGATGTCATCGCCGACGCTTGGGGCGGCCCCCCCCTACCCCGTTGGTTGCCAGGATTTGACTTTTCCACCCCCATCCAACAAACCAAGGTCACCTTCGACAAAATCCCGCTAATTCTGCTTTCCGGTGGTCGGCCAGTCACAATCCACGCCGACAGCCGTTACCAAGTTCCAGAAATTCTCAAGGGGACTAATGCCGTGGCAGGTGTAGATGGCGGCTTCTTCTCCCTAGAATTTCTCGACTCGAATGTGATGGTGGGTCCCGTGCTGAGCCATAACCATGCCACCTTCATTCCTGGCGGCTCTAAAGATGTGCAGCGGATTGCCAGACGACCCTTAGTGTTGATTAGTGCCAATAGCGTAGCGTTTATCCCGTTTGACCCCAATCGCCACAATACCCTGGCCGGAGTCCAAGCCAGCCACCCCGGTGTTACCGATGCCTTTGTGGCGGCGGCGTGGTTGGTGAAGCAGGGTAAACCCCAACCCAGAGCTAGCTTTGGCAACTTATTTGACTTTGACGCAGAACGTCACCGGGCATTTTGGGGCATTAACCAATCCGGTCAACCCGTAGTGGGCGTGTCTACGGAACCCGTGGACTCGATCACCTTAGGCGAACTGCTGTTAAAGGCCGGATTACGGGATGCGGTGATGTTGGATTCCGGAGCCAGTACATCACTGGCATTTGAGGGACAGTCGCTGGTGGGTTACACACCGCGCCCAGTGCCCCATGTGGTCGCCCTGTTACCCCCCAATGCCCCGTGTTTGTTGATAGAACCTAAACTCGCGCAAGCGGCAGAGGGCAAGGTCGCGCAAAAAGGAACGGTGGAGTAGGGATGGGTAATAGGTAATAGGTAATAGGTAATAGGTAATGGGTGATGGGTGATGGGTAATCGGTGATGGTTTTTCGTCACGACCCGATTTCCTGCAACATCACGGATCTGTAAATCAATCAAGTACCCATGTCGCTAGCTGTACGGGCGGGTTGTGCCGTCAAATCCATCAATTGTTGTAAGTATTCAGATTGTTTAACCCTCTATGGCTTGATTTGCCAGGGTAGTAAAAACCAATCTCTAAATCGCGGGCGTATTTCATGTTTGGGGGAGGGGCGGTTAAAACCGCATCTACAAGAACTAAACCCGCCTACGCGGGTTTCAAAACCCTTAGTCCGCGTAGGCGGACTTTGTTTTTATAGCCGCGTAGGCAAAGCCTGCCCAACGGGCATATTCTATTCGCCCGGATGTCCCCCCAACTGTTGGATACGCCCGATGTAAGATCATGCTTCCAGATGTGACGCAAAGCCAGACCCTTCTGGCTGAGTTCCGCGAAGTGTAGGGGCAGGTTTAGCAGAGAAACTCTCGCTGTGATTGTTAATTTGACGGCAAAACCTGCACCTACACGGACAGTGTGTACTCGCTCTGTTTGTAGGGGCGCGATTTCCGCGTCCTGAATCGGCACCTAGGCGGTTACGTCCTTTGGTGTATTTGGTTGAGGGTACCGTAACTGCAAAAGTTTCGCATTCAGGATGCGGGAACTGCTCCAATTGCCCCTCTAAAGATCCTATATAGGCTGGCAGTTTCCCTCTTTACTCACTTTCTCACCCACCCACCTCTTCACCCACCTCACCCACATCCGGAGGCGCAGGTCGATATTTACTTAAGGCAATCTGCACCGCCTGTTGTTGATCGCGATGGGTCAGCCATTGGTGATAGGTGCGGGTATGTACGGCAACGGAATGCCCCATCATCCGTGCCGCCACTGTATCGGAGAGACCAAAGTGGATGGTGCGAACTGCCCAGGCATGGCGCAGATCGTAGGGGGAAAACGGCAGGTTGTAGCGGCGAAATTGCGATGTGACCCGCTGACCAATCCGTTGCAGTGTCGTTTGGGTCAGATCGGTTTGGATCGGCGGTAGGCGGATCGTCCGCAGGTCAAACGCATCAATCCACTCTGGGTAAAACGGCCACACCTGATGTCGCCCCGTTTTGGTGGTCGCCAGCACCTCAATGCAACCCTCGCTGTTGCCTTGGCACAGGCCATCGTAGTTGCAGAAAAATACCTCGTGATTGCGTAAGCCGTAGGTGGCCATGATGCCGTAGA
>CAZJZR010000247.1:0-5854 GCA_964550475.1 uncultured bacterium | reverse complement strand
AGCCGCGAATTCTATTCGCCCGGATGTATCCCCCAACTGTTGGATACGCCCGACCTCATCCGTAAGGCCGCAGCCATTTTGGTTGCCCGTGGGCCATTACTTTGCCGCCGCAATACTGCCAGGGAGTCGCTACATAAACGCCACTTCGTTCAAAATCTTGTCAGGGGCGACACCGTTCGCGTAGCGTTCCCAGAGGGAAAACGGCTAGAGAAATTGTTTGATTTGTATACCAAAATGACCCAAACCGCGCCTAAAAAGACAACTAAGCGTAAACCTACTGGAGGTCAATCATGCCAAAAGACTTAACCACCTCACCCCTTGATCGCCAAAATATTCTCAACAATCGCTACGCCCTAGAAAAAATCGAAGAACACTTAGGTCTAGGCGGCACTTACTACGAGGGCGAACTACTGTTTACCAAACAACAACTGGTTGACATTTTTGGCGTGAGTGAAAGCACGATCGAAAAGTACCTAGCCAGCCACAGCGATGAATTGCGAGCCAACGGCTATACCGTGCTGCGAGGGCGGAAACTTGAAGAATTCAAGGCTTTGGCAGGTGGTACCGTAATTGATTACGGTACCAAAACCACAATCTTAGGTGTGTTTACCTTTCGGGCAACCCTCAACCTGGCAATGGTGCTAGTCGAGAGCGAGCTTGCCCGTACCGTGCGATCGCGCATTTTAGATATTGTCATTGACGTAATCGCCGAACGGACAGGCGGCCACACCAAATACATTAACCAAAGAGATCAGAATTACTTACCCGCAGCCTATCAGGAATTTAGTTATCGCCAGACCTTTACCGATGCCCTTGACAACTACCTAGACATGGGAAAGTTCAAGTATGGCCTTTACACCAACAAAGTCTATCAGATTGTTTTTCGGGAAAATGCAGAAGAATATCGGCAGATCCTCAGTCTGGGGAAAAATGATAGTCCTCGTGACACCATGTATGCCGAAGTTCTCAAAGCGATCGCCAGCCTAGAGAATGGTTTAGCAGCAGAAATCAAAGCGGCTTCAGAAAAACTCGGTAGAAAACTGAAACAGATAGAGGTTGATGCACTATTTGCCGCAGCAGAACAAAACCCCTACCTAAAACCCATTATTGAAGATGCCCGAATCAAAATGGCCAGTCGTGATTTAGGCTTTCGGGACGCACTGCATCAAAAATTAGCTGCATACATCCAAAGTGTTCCAGAAAGCGACTTTGAGAAGTTCTTAGGAGAAGCCAGTCATACTTTAGAAGAGCAACTTTCCGATCCGGCTATTTTAGCTGTATTTAAGCGACTAAAGGATCGCTAAACCATGGCAGAAGTATTCTGTTATTTTGATATTTACTATGCAGTCAAGACGCATGATTGGATTATTGACAACTCAGGAGGTTTTCCCGGAGCTAATAATTTAGGACTACTAGAAAGTGCATTAGAGCACATTCAAAATGATCTCTATTATCCTGAGATTCACCATAAATTAACTCACTTGGTTTTTGCGATCAATAAGTTTCATGCTTTCATTGATGGCAATAAACGCTCTAGTATTGCATTAGGAGCTTATTTTTTAGAGATCAATGGCTATCATTTTTTGATCAAGAAATTTGTTTTGGAAATGGAAAATATAGCGGTATGGGTAGCCGAAGGAAAAATTGCCAAAGAGCTTTTATGTGAACTGATTGAATCTCTCATTTTTGAGGAAGATTTTAGTGAAGAACTAAAACTTAAGTTAGCTTGTGCCGTCATGTCTACTAATGAGTAGCAATTTATGATGGTTAACCGGAGACTCCAGAACGATTTGAATTGGCAGGCAGATGACTCTGCTTCGACCTCGACTCGTTATGCTCATTACTTACCGTTTTGGGCGTAAAAGTGCTTAAAAGCAAATCGATATAAAGAATCCCCACTACCTGAAACCCTTGTGATGCAAGGATTTGGTTGCTTAAATGCAAAACAAAGCCGACCTCACCCGCTGCGCCGAAGCCATTCTGCTGGCGCGAGAGCACTACTTCCCCGCCACCATTCCCTGCGGGAGGCTTCGCCAACGCCGACATATACGACCCCGACAGAATGGATAGCGAATTCCCCCCAATACAGCAAGGTTGAAGTGATGCACAACCTTATTAACAACGTCAGTGCCATGACCTATACCTCCACTCAACTCCTCACTGTTGATCAATTTATCGCTCAATACGGTGATGACTCCCGCTATGAACTTGCCGATGGAGAACTGATTGACAGGTCACCTTCATTGGTAAACCCAACCAACCAACCTTTACCGTTTGCCAATTGGATGGGGAGGAGTATCGTCAGCAGCAATATCGCCTCGGCGACGCGATCGCGTCAAACCTACTACCCAATTTGCAACTTCGGTTAGACGATATTTTGCCGCGCTAATAGACGCGCTAATAGAACTGTGCCATGAGTAACCCCACCGCCATTCCCTCCGTTTCTGTCACCTACGCTCACGATGGTCGTTCCACCCAAGCCAATGCCTTGGGGATGCGCCCCATGCAGGAACGCGCCTACCAAAAGCGTGGTGAACAATACCTGCTAATTAAATCGCCTCCCGCTTCCGGTAAAAGTCGGGCACTCATGTTCATCGCTCTGGATAAGCTAGAAAACCAGGGACTTAAGCAGGCGATTATCGTGGTGCCCGAAAAGGCGATCGGCTCCAGCTTCCACGATGAACCCCTTAGCCAATTTGGATTCTGGGCAGATTGGCAAGTCGAACCTCGGTGGAATCTGTGCGATGCCCCCGGCGGCGACAATGGCGGCAAAGTGGAGGCGGTGAAGAAATTTCTCGACAGCACTGCCAACGTGCTAGTTTGCACCCATGCTACCTTTCGCTTTGCCGTCGATCAGTTTGGGATAGCAGCCTTTGACGATCGCCTGATTGCCGTAGACGAGTTTCACCACGTTTCCGCCAACCCCGACAACAAATTAGGCGATCATATCCGGCAATTCATGACCCGCGACCAAACCCACATCGTCGCTATGACGGGTTCCTACTTCCGGGGTGATGCCGAAGCCGTGCTGCACCCCGACGACGAATCCCGGTTTGAAACCGTCACCTACACCTACTACGAACAACTCAACGGCTACCAATACCTCAAACAACTCGACATCGGCTACTACTTTTATGCCGGGAGCTACACCGACGAAATCATGCAGGTGTTGAACCCTAGCGAAAAGACCATCCTGCACATTCCCAACGTCAACTCCCGCGAAAGCACCAAAGACAAGATCCGCGAAGTCGAGCACATCATCGAAGCACTGGGCGAGTGGCAAGGTATCGATCCCCAGACCGGGTTTCAACTGGTCAAAACCCCCGATGGTCAGATGCTCAAAATTGCCGATCTGGTCGATGATGATCCATCGAAGCGGGATAAAGTCGCTGCTGCCCTCAAAGACCCAACCCAGAAACATAACCGTGACCATGTAGACATCATTATCGCCCTGGGCATGGCCAAAGAAGGCTTCGACTGGATCTGGTGCGAACACGCCCTAACAGTGGGCTATCGCTCCAGCTTGACCGAAATTGTCCAGATCATCGGACGCGCCACCCGCGATGCCCCCGGCAAGACCCGCGCCCGCTTTACCAACCTGATTGCCGAACCCGATGCCAGCGAAGCTGCCGTTACCGAAGCTGTCAATGATACCCTGAAGGCGATCGCGGCTAGCTTGTTAATGGAGCAAGTCCTCGCCCCCCGCTTCGAGTTCAAACCCAAGCACCCCAACAACCAACCCACACCGGGTTTCGACTATGGCGAAGGGGGCTACGACCCCAACCAGTGCAACGTGGGCGTGAATCCTGTAACCGGGCAAATCCAACTGGAAATTAAGGGACTGGCGGAACCCAAAAGTCCCGAAGCCACCCGCATTTGCCGTGAAGACCTAACCGAACTGGTGACCGCCTTCGTCCAGGATAAGCCCACCATTGAGCGAGGACTGTTTGATGAAGAACTGGTGCCAGAGGAACTAACCCAGGTTCGCATGGGCAAAATCGTCAAAGAAAAGTTCCCCACCCTAGACGAGGACGATCAAGAAGCGGTGCGCCAACACGCGATCGCTGCCCTCAACCTAGTTCAACAGGCCAAGCAAGCCGTCAACGAAGCGAGTGGAACCTATAATCTGTTTCCCTCGCCCGACCTGGAAGAGGGGGCAGGGGTGAGGGAAGACCGCGAACCGCCCAAAAACACCGCCCTGATTGACGGAGTACGACAGTTTGCCCTATCGGTCACTGAACTGGATATGGATTTAATCGATCGCATCAATCCCTTTGGCGAAGCCTACGCCATCCTGGCTAAGTCCATGAGCGAAGAACGGTTAAAACAGGTGGCAGAAGTCATTGCCGCCAAGCGGATCACACTTTCCGTCGAAGAAGCGCGAGACATGGCCAAACGGGCACAGCGGTTTAAGCAGGAAAAAGGTCGGTTGCCCTCACTCACAGCGGTAGACCCATGGGAAAGACGCATGGCAGAAGCGATCGCATTTCTAGTGCGTAAGGCAAAAGAGGAACGAAATGCCTAACCAAATTACCGATGACGATCTAGAGTTACTGGCAGATTTGGGGATTGATATCGAACCCGATCCAGTCAGCCAACGGTCTGCTCGTGAAGAACGCATCATCGCCGGCTTTGAAGAGATCGAACGCTTTGTGCAAGAACGGGGCAGACTACCCCAACACGGAGACGATCGGGATATCTTCGAGCGACTCTATGCCGTTAGGCTCGATCGACTGCGGGAGTCGGAAGAATGTCGCGTCCTCTTAAAACCACTAGACTCCCAGGGCTTGCTAGACGCTGAAGCCGCGATCAACCCAATTCCAGAAGCCGATGAGTTGACCGATGAAGCACTGCTGGCATCCCTGGGCATCGAGATAGAGTCAGAGAACGACATCACCCAACTGACCCATGTGCGGTCGCGGCAGGAAATCAAAGCCGCAGAGGAAATCGCCCAACGGGTTCCCTGTCAGAACTTCGACGCATTCAAACCCATGTTTGATCAAGTACAGCGGGATTTACAAACAGGGGTACGGCAAACCCTCAAGTATCAAGATAACGCTAAGATTCAGCAAGGCGATCTGTTTATCCTCAAAGGCCAGAAGACGATCGTGGCGGCAGTGGGGGAGACATTTATCAGCGATTCGGGGCTGGAAAATTTTCGGCTGCGATTTGTGTATGACAACGGTACGGAGAGTGATTTGCTCATGCGATCGCTCCAGCGTGCCCTAAACAAAGATGAAACCAGCCGTCGTATCACCAAACCTGCAACAGACTTCGGCCCTTTGTTTTCGCACATTGAAGCCGAAGACGATGTGCAAACTGGCTATATTTACGTCCTCAGAAGCCAATCCGATGATCCCTTCATTGCCAAGAATCGGTCGGTGATTCATAAAATCGGCGTGACAGGTGGCGATGTCAAAAAACGGATTGCCAATGCCAAGAAAGACCCGACCTATCTGCTGGCAGACGTGGAAATTGTTGCCACCTTCAAACTGGCAAATATCAACGGTCAAAAACTTGAGGCATTGCTGCACAACTTTTTTGACCACACTCGATTGCAGGTGCAATTGCAGGATCGATTTGGCATCCCCGTACACCCAAGAGAATGGTTTCTGGTGCCACTATCGGTCATTGAGGAGGTGATTGAAAAAATTCAGGCAGGAACACTCGATCAATTTCGCTATGATCCGCAGTCAGCCAGCCTGATACGCCTGTCATAGCTCCAAAAGGGCAACTGTCACGAAGAAGATCATTGTGCTGCCTACAACGCCGGAATCGGGGCGATCGCAGGTTTGGGCCACCTGGGTTATTTGGGATTGCTGTCTCATCGGGTTATCGAACACTTCCGACCGAC
>CAZJZR010000246.1:0-5862 GCA_964550475.1 uncultured bacterium | reverse complement strand
GCGGCACCCGGATGCCCCCCGACCAATCAACGGTGGATGCGATCGTCCGGATTGCTCGCCTCGCCCAACAAGCCCGCGATCGCATCGGTCGTCCCTTCCACATCACCAGTTGGTACCGCCCCCCAGAGATCAACCGTGCCGCTGGCGGTGCGTCGGCGAGTCGCCATATTGTCGGCGATGCGATCGACTTCTGGGTGGATGGACTCACCGGAGATCAAATCTACTGGGCACTTGACCCCTGGTGGACAGGTGGCCTCGGTCGCTATGCCAAATTCCCTTACCTCTGCCACATTGATGCCCGCAATTGGCGGGCGCGGTGGACCCATTAGGAGTGGGGTGAGCGTGAATGATGGATGGTGGAACAAACAAGTGGGTGTACTCCGCAACACTTTTCCCTTGGGAGAATCGCCAATTCAACTCTCAAGTGCGACTCTACCTGAGAAGGTGCTTTAAAAGTTGATTTTTTGCACGCCAATCCCAGACAAAAATCAACCGTCTAAGCGTCTTTTCAAACAGCCTCCTAACGATTTACAACCAGATGAAAATCCTTACCTAGGCTATAGTTGTTTGCGATCGAAACCTGCCCTTACCCCTTGCAGTGTCATCATTAACCGGGTAACCAATTCCTTAACTACTAGCCCTCACAACTCATTAACTCCCTCACTCCCATTCACCTATGATATCTAAGCGGCTCCATACCCCTGTGGCGACAAAACCAAGAGATGATGACGATGAATCGCTGGTGGATTATTTTTATGACGAACCGGGTAGTATTCCGGGCACCCTCAGCATTGAAGACGATGCGCCGCCTCCCGTCATTATCCTGATTGACTACAACGAAACCACAGCGACGCGGGTACAGTTGGATACCCCGGAAGCCGCCACCCCCTATTTGGACTCGGAATCCGTCTCTTGGGTGGATGTGCAGGGGTTGGGGTCAGAGGACGTGCTGCAACGCATGGGACAAGTGTTTGACCTACATCCCTTGGTACTGGAGGATGTGGTAAATGTGCCCCAACGCCCCAAGGTGGAGGAATACGGCCAACAATTGCTGATCATTGCCCGCATGGTCACCCCTGATCAGGATGGCAATGGCTTTATCGGCGAACAAGTCAGCTTTATTCTGGGCAAACATTATCTGCTCACCGTGCAGGAGGAACCCGCCCACGATGCCTTTGGCCCAGTGCGGGAGCGGATTCGCACCAATAAGGGATCGATTCGGCGACAGAATGCGGATTACTTGGCCTATGCGTTGCTAGATGCGTTGATTGATGGCTTTTTCCCGGTTCTGGAATGTTACGGCGAGCGGATTGAGGAGTTGGAAGATGAGGTGGTCGCTTCGCCTAGCCGTAAAACCTTAGAGAAAATCCACGAATTGAAACGGGAATTGTTAGCCCTGCGCCGCGCCATCTGGCCGCAACGGGATGCGATTAATATGCTGATCCGGGATGGCAGTCCCTTAATTAGCGATGAGGTGCGGATTTATTTACGCGATTGCTACGACCATGCCGTGCAGGTGATGGATATGGTGGAAACCTATCGGGAACTTGCCTCTAGCCTGATGGATGTCTATCTTTCTTCGGTCAGTAACAAGATGAATGAGGTGATGAAATTGTTGACTATCATTTCGACAATTTTCATTCCCCTCACTTTTATTGCTGGGATTTATGGGATGAATTTCAACACTGACAAATCCCCGCTGAATATGCCAGAGTTGAACTGGTATTGGGGTTATCCCCTATGTATGATGTCGATGGTTCTGATTGCGATCGGGCTAATCATTTTCTTCTGGCGACGCGGTTGGTTTGAGAATTTTTCCACCCTCGATTAACTCGCAGAAAACTATGAGTTCTAACGGATCTACCCACCCTCCATCTGGTTCACAAATCCGCCCTTGGGTTCGCTGGGCAGCGCGTTATTTGGATGTTGCCCTGTTGTCTTTTTTATTGGTTGTTTTGTGATTTATTTTGGGTTGGTAATTCTGGGAAATATACTTCGATGAAGTTACAGAATACCTGAAAAATACTAAGCCTTGAAAAAACGGTGGTGCTGAATAGCAGGATGAATTGGAACGAAGTTCCAATTCATCCAATTGGGCGTATTTCACGTTTGGGGGAGGGGCGGTTAAAACCGCATCTACAAGAACTAAACCCGCCTACGCGAGTTTCAAAACCCGTAAGTATTCAGATAGCCGAATCTAGGGCGCGGAAACCGCGCCCCTACACATCGAACAACAGATGGAATTGTAGGGGTTGGATTTCCCAACCCTTTTAGATCGAGCAATTAAGCGTTGATCACCCTGAATAGTTACACGCCCATTCATCCAACGTCTAATTCATATCCTGATTCAGCAACGCCAAAAAACAAGCCTACGAGACTGATAAGAGGGCGTTTGAAAAGCCCTATTTGATGTAGCCCTAGCGACTGTTCGCCTTGCGTTCCCGCAGGGTAGTCGCGGCTATACGGGCATGGCTACGCTAGTGTTCACCTAGTCGCGGTTTTAACCGCCAGACACTTTTCAAACACCCTCTAAGACACCCTCTCAACGGATGGAGGATGGAGTGACGATGGGGCTGGCTCATTGGGGGCAGCGATCGCCAAAAGCAAGCTGATTTGCTGGGAAAATCATCGCTTTAGCGGCCAGAAACTTTAGCGGTCAGAAACTTTAGCGGTCAGAAAAGTGATGCAATCAGTTGTGCACCTGATCTCAGTTGAACGCCCGTGGTATAAATCTTGCAGCACTCCTCATTCACTCCGCCATCCGCCCATGAAATCCTCCTCCCCCTCGGCTCGGTTGCTTCGGCTTCGTAAGGGTTCCAAATTAGTGCGAATCAATCGCCAGGAGGATGGCAGTTTTGAGGTGGAAGGGTTAGAGGCGTGGTATCGCTACCTGCGCGATCCGTATCATTTGATGTTAGCAGTCCCGTGGTGGGGCTTTATCGCCATTGTGGCTGTGGCCTATGTGCTGATCAACGCTCTGTTTGCCTTGTTGTATTTGGCTGGGGGCGACTGTCTAGCGGATGCCCGTCCGGGATCATTTGAGGATGCATTTTTCTTTAGTGTCCATACTTTTGGTTCCATCGGCTATGGCGTGATTTCGCCCAAAACTACCTACGCCAATCTGATTGTGACGCTGGAAGCGATCGCCAGCTTACTGACCATTGCCGTGGTGACTGGATTGACCTTTGCGCGATTTTCCAAGCCTAACGCTAGGGTAATTTTCAGCAAGTTTGCCGTGGTCACACCCTACAATGGAGTACCGAACTTGATGTTTCGGGTTAGTAACGAGCGGCGGAATCGCTTGGTGGGGTTAGAGGTGCATGTCTATCTGTTGCGGGATGAAGTGACGGAGGAAGGGAATTATTACTATCGGATCCATGATTTGAAACTGGTGCGATCGCGGGGACCAAGCCTGGTGTTGAGTTGGACCGGGCGGCATCTGATCGACGAGCATAGTCCACTCTATGGTTGCACCCAAGACTCGTTAGTGGAATCCCACGCCCAAATTGTTGTCGCCATTAACGGCATCGACAGCACCACCGCTTACACCGTCCATGCCCAACATAGTTATGGAGCCTATCACGTCCTGTTCAACCATGAATTTGTCAACGTGCTCAAACGCACCCCAGAGGGCGATCGCTGTTTTGACCCCACCGACTTCCACAATGTCAAACCCCTGACTCCCCCCAACCCCTAACTCTCACTCCTTATGTTCAAGCGTTCAGTGCAGCACATTCAGCCACTGCAATGGGTTCATATCCGCATTCGGCGTTTGAGCCTTCGCAACAAAATCCTGTTTGGCTACGGTGTTGCGGTGGGAATTGCGGTATTAGGGACATTAACCGGGTTGGCGATGGGTGACCATTACGAAAGCAAAGCCTTGGCTCGGCGACGAGTGGCCACTCAGGAAAAGCAATTTTTAACGGACTTAAACTTAACAGTTTTTAATGCTCGGTTTCACCAACAACAACTAATCCCGTTAATTACCGATGCCACTGCCTTTGCGCGAGAACGTCATCAGTTGCAAATTCATGTGAGCCAAATTGACGCGGCATTAACCAAAATTCGTATCCGTGTAAATCGCACCAAACGTCCTCCAGCCAATCTGTTTGCCCTGCGATCGTTGCTGCGAACCTATGACAATGCGATTTACGTTTACTGGCGGAACCTAGACACCTTGCTGACGCGGTTAAATCCAGATGTGTTATCTGCTGAGCAAATTCCAGCGGCGCAACAGCGATTGCTGACCTTTACCAATAAGGAAGTGATCCAACAATTTGATCAGGTGTTTACCCAACTGAATCTATTGCTGCAAACAGCCGAAGCGGATGAAGCGCAAGCAGAGTTAGCCTTGGATCAGGCTCGTGCTCTGCGGTTAAAAATTATTACGCTGAGTGTGGTGTTGGCGATTTTGATGGCGGCGGCCTCTGGGTTATACATTAGCCGTGAAATTGCGTCACCGTTGCAAGCGGCGACCCAAATTGCCCGACAGGCGATCGCCGAAACCAATTTCAAGCTTCAGGCTCCGGTGCTGACGGATGATGAGGTGGGCAGTTTAACGGTGTCGTTAAACCAGTTAATTCAATGGGTGGATGAGTACACCGAGGAACTAAATCTGATCCGGCAGAATTTGGAACAGCGGGTACAGGATCGAACCAAACAATTGGTGCAAAAGCATCAACAGGTGCAAGAAGCCCATGAACAACTGAGCCAGACGCTGACGGAGTTGCAGATGGCGCAAATGCAACTGGTACAAAGTGAAAAAATGTCGAGTTTGGGGCAGTTGGTGGCGGGGGTTGCCCATGAAATCAACAATCCAGTGAATTTTATCTATGGCAATTTGCGCCATGCAGAAGCGTATATGCAGGATTTGTTAGGGCTGGTTGAAACATACCAGCGGCATTATCCTAATCCATTGCCGGATGTGCAGGCGGAGATGGAGGCGATCGACCTTACGTTTTTGGTGGAGGATTTTCCCAAACTGTTGTCATCGATGAAGGTGGGGGCGGAACGGATTCAAGCGATCGTTAAGTCGCTGCGGACGTTTTCCCGGATGGATGAGTCGGATATGAAGACGGTGGATATCCATGACGGGATTGAAAGTACGTTGATGATTTTGCAGTCGCGGCTGAAGCCAAAACCCCACCGTCCCGCGATCGCCCTCACGAAGGATTATGGCCAATTGCCGCCAGTGGAATGTTACGCCGGACAACTGAACCAAGTGTTTATGAATATTCTCGCCAATGCCCTGGATGCCTTGGAAGACCGGGATCATCACCGTTCCCCAGCCGAAATGGAGGCGATGCCCAGCGCGATCGCCATCCACACCACCAAAGTGGGCGGCGATCGGGTAATGATCAGCATCCAGGACAATGGCCCCGGCATCCCCGAATCGGTTCAACTGCGGCTATTCGACCCCTTTTTCACCACCAAAGCGGTGGGCAAAGGCACCGGACTCGGCCTCTCCATCAGCTACCAAATCATCACCGACAAACACGGTGGCGACCTCCGTTGCCACTCCACCCCCGGTCACGGCACCGAATTCCAAATCGAAATCCCCATCCACCAACACCACCGCCCCACCGCCTAACCACCACAGGCGAATGGCCGCCCCCTTCCACCCATCCATCTACCCACCCACTCCCCTACTCCTCCACCCCCCATGCCTCTGCCGCCCGATCGCGGCACCACCCTCAAAACCGCCTTCCAAGCCTGTGATGTGGGGTCATTGTAGGGTGAAACGTTGCGATATTACGTCTCCTTGGACAACGTTCGCAGCATGGAAGCCATTCAAGCGGTGAGTACGCGGTTGGACTTTTGGGAACCGGGGCAGTTTGGGACGGTGCTGTTTACAGGGCATCG
>CAZJZR010000245.1:0-5875 GCA_964550475.1 uncultured bacterium | reverse complement strand
CCAAGCAAATCGTTAAGGTGGGTCAGGTGGTGAAGGTGCGGGTGCTGGAGGTGAATGAATCGCTGAAGCGGATTAGTTTGTCGATGCGATCGGGCGATCGGCCAGAAGCGGGTAAACCCAAAGCCAAACAAAATCCTGCCCAAGCCCGCTCCAATTCTTCAGCTCCTGCGCCGACGCTGCAAGACCTACAGGCCAAGTTCAAAAAGCCCAAGCGGTAACTATCGGTTGCCACACTAAATCATGGCGAATCATCATGGCGAATCATCATGGCGAATCAGGCAAGTTATCGCCTGCACCAATCGGCGTTGTCTTGCCCAGCTATTCTCCCATCCATGGGAGTGGGTTGGTAAATCATGGATCGCTACGTTGTGAGATCTACTACATCGGCTGGCAGCAACAAGTTGAACCTGACCTGCATTATTCACGACAATTTACCGCAAACACTGAAAAGCTTGGATATCGTAGGGTGCCGTATAGCCTACGGCATCCAAGAAAAGCGAAGCGTAACGCACCATGTTTGGTTGTGACTCGTGAGTGTCATGGTGCGTTACGGCGTTGCCTTTAGCGAAGCCATGCCGTAGCTTGCTTACCGAAGGTTAGGCTATACGCACCCTACAGGTTGTCTGTAAAATGTCGTGAATTATCCAGGCTAACAACGCGCTCACTGCTCTGTTGATCCGGACAACCCAGCCAACTCTCAATCACTCAGCGGTGGCACCGCAGGTTGACTGTAATCGATCGCCAAATCCAGAGCCGCATCCGCATACACCTGTTCCAGACACTGTTGCAGATCTACCAGCGGTTCCGGATCACCCGGACGCAGGGGTAACAGAAACCGAGGAAGGCGATCGCTCAAATTAAACGCATACAACTCCGCCCGTGGCCGCTGATCAGCCCGACTGACCAAAATCCGATAATCCGCACTCACACCACCCGCGATCGGCTTCGGTTCCCCAGCTCGCAGCAGATCAATTTCAACCAAATGAGCCGAACTATTCAAAATCTGCTGCCGTTTAGCATCGTACTGAATGTTGCCTTCTCCGGCTCGTTTATTCTTCGGTGACAAAACCTCGACCACCGTCACCACCATTCCAGTACTAACATCCCGAATTTCTAAAAACCGTTCCTGGACTTCCTCGGTCAGTGGCACCGTCACCATCAGCGGTTCACTCACCAAGGGTTCAGTTACTAAAGCAGTGGCACCCTGAGTCGTCGAACGCTCAGACTTAACCCCATCAGAGCGGCGTTGTACCACCGCCACATCCGGAATCCCCACCAGTAACGCATCCCAGTAGACTCGTTTTTCAACCGCAGCCCGATACTTCGGCCTAATCAGAGGATTGAGTGTGCGTGCCAAAGCCGCAATCAGGCCAAAATGCACCTCCGGCCAAAGTGCAGGGTTCTCAAGATACGGATTCATCCCTGGAAAATTCGGCTGCATAGAGCATCACTCGGATCACCTACTTCCATTTAAACCCAAAACCCCTGGGACGCATCACAAGTTCAGACAGTGGTAAGTTAGCCGCGATCGCGTTAGCCGCAGTTCTGAAGCAGTCAACCACATTACACCCAAGCAGGCATTTCGGCATAGCAGTGACTACATCGCCAGTACACCCCTGACAAGCGGATGTGACGCAATAAAACATAGGAACAGCAGGGACACCTATGTTGAGTTGTCAGCTTGTCATCGAAGGCGATCGCGGTTGCAGCAGGTTGGGCTGGTTTAATTTTCACCTGCCAGAATGGTGCCAGTTGGAAATCGAGACGTGATCCAATCTCAACGGATAAGGGTTCCCGCTGCTGATGCTTCAGCTTAAGCGGATCAACCACCTTTGTCGGTTGCATAGTCACCACTAAAGGACTGACAGCACTGACCGAACTGGTAGAACTAGCATTAATCGCCATATCAACATTAATCGTCATATAGCACTTCTCATATTTATGAGGGACGGTTCATTACTGCAAAATCCTTGCTGGGATTGGGGTTGAGTGGTGTGGGTATAACCCACACCACCGCAAGCGGCTATATCAACAATCTCAGCCATCGGTTTCACCGAGTGTGTGTCATCCGTCAATCACAGCGGTCAATTAATACTGTCCGGCGGTGCTGAATCAGCATATAGCCCGTTTCACATTTACGAGGAACAGACAAGAGGCTTAAGCCCCTTGTTAATCGGTTTGCGGTGTTCCTCATAATTCTGAAAAACGCTATAAACCAGCCTGTGAAATTGATCCGAGGCCATCCTTGCCTAATCGAACAAACCCTCTACCACTTGGCGGAACGCAATCAACGCATGGGTTGCTTGAAATTGCATCAACCCCTCGAACAATTGCTCAGATAGCTCTGGACTAACAATAGTTTTAATCTCAATGTTGGTGTTATAACCAGCCATATCACCCATCCGTTTGCCATGACTACCTGCCCCTTGGGCTGGAATAATCGTGTAGCCAGACACTCCCAGATCGGCAAGCAAGCGGATCAAGCGATCCTGCAACACCGCTTCACCAATGATGGTGACGAGCATACCTTGGGTTAAAGAAGCGGACATACTGACCTCCCCAAATGGTTTTGCGTGGATTTCTCAGCAATTCACTCAGAGACTGTTTAATCTAAACTTTTTAAGTAACTGTCCAGGTAGATTAAGGCTCGATTGTTTAATCTACCTGGGTTGGGGAACCCAACCCCTACAATTGCAGAATTGATCCCGTGTGTAGGGGCGCGGTTTCCGCGTCCTAGATTTCGCACCTAGGCAGTTACCTTTTTAATTTAAAAGGTCGGTCGGAGGTTGATTGCTGGAAACCCCAGTTTGTGAGACATCTGTAAACTGGATGTCTTGACTTCGATAGATTGCACTGGTGCAGTTTCACCCTGGCTCAACAACTTGGCTCGTAACAGCCCAGGTAGTGAACCACCCATTCTATCCCTCATCCCCCACCCCCTTCTCCCAAGTAGGGAGAAGGGGAGCTTTCAAAGTCCCTCTCCCTACTTGGGAGAGGGATTTAGGGTGAGGGCAAGGATAACCTGGGCAGTTTCACCCTGGCTCAACAACTTGGCTCAATAATTGATGCAATTGTTCACCTTCGATCGCCTCCGTTTCCAACAATTGCTGCGTGATAGTCTCTAGCAACTCTCGATTCTGCTTGATAGTCGCTAACGCCTGTTGATGCGCCATTTCGACAATCTCTTTCACCTCCCGATCAATCGCTTGTGCCGTTTCCTCACTCATCGAACGACGGGCATTCGGTAGGCTCTCGTTCAGAAACATCGGTCGTGTGCCTTGTTGATAGGCCAGAGGGCCTAAAACTTTGCTCATGCCAAAGGTGGTTACCATTTGCTCAGCCAAGTCAGTAGCCCGTTGCAAATCGTTCGATGCACCCGTGGTAATGCTGTTAAACACAATCTCTTCTGCCGATCGCCCCCCCAATAAGGTGGCAATTTGCCCACGTAACTCCGTTTCATCCAGCAAGAAACGATCTTCGGTTGGCAGTTGCAGCGTGTAGCCCAGAGCAGCCATCCCACGGGAAACAATGGAGATTTTTTCGATCCGCCCACTCCCTGGCATCAGCGACCCCACCAGGGCATGACCAACCTCGTGATAGGCCACAATTTTCTTTTCTTTCTCGTTCAGGACGCGGCTTTTCTTTTCCAGACCCGCCACCACCCGTTCAATTGCTTCGGCAAAGTCCGTTTGCGCCACCGCCAGCCGACCGTTGCGTGCCGCTAACAGAGCCGCTTCATTCACCAAGTTCGCCAAATCCGCACCCGCAAAACCAGGCGTGCGAGTCGCGATCGCCTTCAGATCCACATCCTCACCCAACTTCACTTTCTGCGCGTGGATCGCAAGAATCGATTCCCGACCAGACAAGGCAGGGCGATCGACCAACACCTGACGGTCAAACCGACCCGGACGCAACAGAGCCGGATCAAGAATTTCAGGCCGATTGGTGGCTGCCAACACAATCACCGTGGCATCTTCCACCGCAAATCCATCCATCTCAGACAACAACTGATTCAACGTCTGTTCCCGTTCATCGTTGCCGCCATAGAACCCATTGCTGCTGCGGGACTTGCCGATCGCATCTAGCTCATCAATAAACACAATACAGGGAGCCTGCTTCTTCGCTTGCTCAAACAAATCCCGTACCCGTGACGACCCCACACCCACAAACATTTCCACAAACTCAGACCCAGAAATACTGAAGAACGGCACGCCAGCCTCCCCAGCCACAGCCTTGGCCAGCAACGTCTTGCCCGTCCCCGGTGGCCCCACCAGCAGCACCCCCTTGGGAATCCGTGCCCCAATCTGGGTATAGCGGCCTGGAGTTTTGAGGAAATCGACAATTTCAACCAATTCCGCCTTCGCTTCATCCACCCCAGCCACATCCACAAACGTGGTTTTGGCCGTTTCCCCCTCCACGTAGACCTTCGCTTTACTTTTACCAATTGACAGCATCCCTTGGGCACCACCGCCACCGCGACGGATGAAAAACTGCCAAATCCCCACAAAGATCAGTGGTGGAATCACCCAGCCCAGCACACTCCCCAGCCAAGCATTTTGAGGTGGTGGAGCCGCTGCAAATTCCACCCCCTTCTCTTCTAACAACTTGGGCAACCCCAAATCAAAAATCGGGGTGGTAGAAAAAATAGCTCCAGGTTGCTGATCAACCGACTTTAATTGAAATTGAATCTGATTTTGTCCCACCTGCACCCGTGCCACCTCACCTTCTTGAACCTGATGAATGAACAGGCTATAGGGCACTCCGGGAATTTGGGATCCAATAAGCAGCGGCAAGACAAAGTTGATCACTAGGAATAATGCTCCTAGGCTCAACAATAGATTCCCGAATAAACGAGAACGAGGCGGATTAGGTTGGTCTTTAATTGGCATAGATAATTGGCATAGATTTTAATCGGCTGATTCAGTACTCAAATCAGTACTAAGAGACGGGTTGAAAAGTGACCTAGAAGGTTAATTTTGCCTGCGCGAGGCGTACACAAAATCAACTTTCAAAATACCCTCTAAAACTAATGAAATTGGGTAGGGCGTGCAGTTCCTAGACAAAGACACACCCGCCTTACCCATGACCATGATCAAGGGTCGGGATCAACAGCCGTCCAACCTATTTGGAATGATCTTTGGAGTGATCGGAGTGATCTAATAACTTGGCAATCGCACCCTCAGATTGCTGGGCATGTTTCTTCTGCCGCTTCTCTTTAGCAGACATTAATTTTGGCTTTTTCAATTCTTTGTTACCCTTGCGTTGTTTCGACATGATGATTTCTCCATTAATTCTTTAAACAGCACTGTTGCAACCAGTAATGTTGCAACCATTAATGTTGCAACCAACACATGACCTTTGCCGTACCCGTTTCACATTTACGAGGGACAGGCAAGGGGCAAACAAGGGGCTTAAGCCCCTTGTTATGGTGGGTTTGGGGTTCCTGATGATTTTGCAAACCGCTTTACATGCCATTGACGGCATAAGACGGTGACTGCATTCAACCAGAGCAAATGAACAACTAAAAAAATGAATTAGAGGCCAAAGTAATTGGCGGATTCTAAACAGTTATTGTGCATTCTGCCATCGGGCATTTTGGCTCCCTTCAAATGTGCCCAATTGAGGTTGGCATTGCAGAGATCAGCCGTCCTCAAGTCTGCTCCACTCAAATTAGCCCCGGTTAAATCCACACTCCTCAGATTTGGGTTCGCCAGACTAATCTGATGTCAGTTTTGATGTAAGTCTTGTTGTCTGAAGTTTTTTTCACCGTTTTTGTATCGTCTCAAAACTTCTTTGGCAGCTAGTAGGGGTGCCTCGGTATGTGTAGCGTTCTCGCTGGTCTACCTTCATTATAGCGTGGGATATTCTATACCTT
>CAZJZR010000244.1:0-5888 GCA_964550475.1 uncultured bacterium | reverse complement strand
GTGCAGCCAGAAGCCGAACCCCAAGCCCTGAAAGCGTTTCGTCAATGGATGCGTGACGCGCAAGTTGACTGAGTGGAGGTGTACCGTCAACTGGTTCAGACATAGCCAATCACTCTAAATGTTTCTGCACAATGCCTTTGAGCAGTTTGAGAATAGTCGCCGCCTCCAGCTTCTCCACATACTCGCGAGAATATTCTGTGGTCAGCGTGGGGCGATCGCTGCCAATCTCCGACACCTCCGCCCTGACAAACTTCCACGTATCGCCAATCGTATAGCAACCAAAAATTTCTTGGCAGTCATTCTGGTTCAGTTGCCAATTCAAATACGCCGCCGTTAGCAATTGCCCATAAAGCTGATACACCGGATTTTGGGCATCAATCCCCTTTTTGGCTTCCACCACCACCAAATAGGGAGCTTCAATCCGACCGATCGCACTTTTACCCAACACCCCATCCACTACCCCTTCTAGCTCAAAGGTTTTGTATTTAGCTCTGAGGGACACCTCCGCCCACGCTTCGATATGATTTTGTTCCGCTAACGTCAGCAACGGAAAAATCGCCTTGCCCCAGACCGTCGCTTCATTCATCAGCGTCGTGTCATGGTTGAGTAAGTAGCTACTGACCTCATTGACCCGCTGTTGTTGATGCTCAGTCAGTGCGATCGCATCGATTTGTGTCCAGGCATAGTTGCCAATAAAGCCTTCCTGCAAATGAATCAAAGACCTTAAATCATCGAGCGAAATCGTTGCAAAGCTAAACTTGGGCATAGTGCTATCAGTAACGGATTGACGGTAGTCCGGTAATCAATTCCTTCATGGGCTTGGAGACTATTTGAATAGGCTGTTAATCCAGTCGCCTGAGTATTCAGTCATATTTTATCCCGATGCTTCAGACGCAGTTCACCCGCCGCGCCCTCTGCAACTGACTACACGGTTTCAAAGAAGGCGGCAGGGGAAACACATCCCGTCACTCATTGATCTTGGTTGGGTTGCTTGGGTCACCTCAGTCTAACTGACCCAACGCACTAGGGATAGCCCTACAATCAAATCTAACAACACCCAACCGATCAGCAGTCCACAACGCAGCGAGGTGAATTATGGTTCAGATTGCGCCAAGCTCTGAACACCTGACCCTGAAAGTGTTGCGCGATCGCTTTGGCCTCACCTACACCGATGATCCCACCTTCTTCCCAGAATGGCGGGAACCGCTGCCCCCATTAACCACCAGCGAACAGGCATTGTGCGATCGCCTGCGGCAACGGTATCGGTATTATCTGGATGAAGACTTGTTATTAGAGGAAAGCATCAAACTGATGTTGCTGTCTCCGATATTGGAGATCGTTGGGTTCTTTGATGCCCCCTTTCGGACTCGGTTTGAACCCGTAGTCAGCATTGAAGTTGAGCGAGATGGTAACGAACCAACCACTTACCGAGGGCGCATGGATACCTTAGTCGTGCAAGACCAACTCTGGGTGCTGGTGATCGAATCGAAGCAAACTCGCTTCAGTGTAGAAACCGGATTAGCGCAGGTTTTAGCCTATATGTTGGGTAACCCAAACCCGGACTACCCTGTTTTTGGGTTGATTGTCAATGGTAGCGATTTGCTATTTCTCAAACTGGCGAGGGGCGATCGCAACTGGCAGTATGGCCAGTCCGACAAATTGACGGTTGCCCAATCCGGAGAACTGGAACAGGCGATCGCAATTTTGAAGGGCTTACCGCTCAAGGTTTCGGGCTTAAACGGCGCATTAGGCTGAGCGTAATTATCGGTTGGGACGCAATACCCAAGACCTATAGCAAGTTCAACGGATTGATGGTAGTCCGGTAATCAAGTCCTGCATGGGGTTGGAGCACATCTGATGAGTCTGTTGGTCAAGCCACCGGATCCGTTGGTCGAGTCGCGGATTGTGTTGCCCAATGTGTCCTGGCAGCACTATGAAACCTTGATTGCCATGTTTGGCGATCCGCGCAAGCGCGACCGACAGGTCAATCGCCCCCATCTCCGCCTGACCTATTTAGATGGCAACCTAGAAATTATGTCGCAACTGGCCACCTATGTGCAGCCAGAAGCCGAACCCCAAGCCCTGAAAGCCTTTCGTCAATGGATGCGTGACTCGCAAGTTGACTGAATGGAGGTGTACCGTCAACTGGTTCAGAAGCGGTTCACCGCAACCCGTTCAACATCTCCAACCACTCCCACCTTCCGCCTCCGCGCCCTCCGCGCCTCTGCGGTCAGCCAACAGGTGCAGCGGGTTAACGGTATTGATGTTGGGTCTCACGGTGTACTGCTACGCAGAAGCAAGCTACAACCCAACCTACACCAGTTCAAAGCAGGCCGCCGGGGAAACATGGAAAAACCGCGCTAATGGCTGGATGTGGTTTATCGTGAGGCGGTGTTGTGCGTTCAAGACAGCAGAGATGATGGATTCGGTTTGGGTCGTGTGCAGGTGTGTTAGTGTCTGAATGGGACAGGAGGAACCTATTGCGGCAACTTAGCATAGGTAATGGGATTAACTGAACCAAAAATCGGGGGGTTAACTATGGAAACACTTCAAGTCCGAACCTATGTCGGTGATGATGGCATCTTAACAATTCGCCTACCTCAACAACTGATTAATCAAGAGTTAGACGTGGTTATTGTCTGCCAACCCATCAAAATTTCATCTACAGAAACCTTGGAAAAATCTGGCCAAACTCCTGAAAAGTTAGGGTTTTCTCGTCGGTTTCTAGAAGAGGTGATTGGCAGTTGGGAAGGTGAACCCTTGGCACGGCCAGAACAGTTACCATTTGAAGAACGGGAGGAAATTCAATGGCCTACCTCCTAGATACCAATGCCTGCATCCAGATCTTAAATTCACGACAGTCAACTGTAACGCAACGCCTGCTCACTGTCCCAAGTCATGAAATCTTTCTCTGTACCATTGTTTACAGTGAACTTTATTACGGCGCATTTAAAAGTTCCCAGGTTGAGCGCAACTTAACCCATCTGGACTATCTGTTCGAGGAATTTTCAGTTCTATCTCTGAATAAAAACGGGGCTAAATTAGCAGGACAAATTCGTAGTCAACTCACCGCATTAGGAACACCGATTGGCTCAAACGATCTGCTTATTGCCGCTGTCGCATTAGCCCATGATTTAACCCTAGTGACTCACAACATCCATGAATTTAGTCGTGTCGATGGGTTGAAATACGAAGATTGGCAATGACCGCATGAGGTGACAGGTTACCTTGAGTATTTATCCGCATTTCGCGCCAAAGATGAAACGGTTCTTGCCATACCCAAACCATCATCAGTCTAAATGCTTCTGCACAATGCCTTTAAGCAGTTTGAGAATAGTCGCTGCCTCCAGCTTCTCCACATACTCGCGCGAGTATTCTGTAGTCAGCGTCGGGCGATCGCTGCCAATCTCAGACACCTCCGCCCTGATCAACTTTCACGGATAGCCAATCCTGTAGAAGTTGGGTTACAAAGAAGTTGGGTTACAAGGTAATCCCCTCATAGAGAATCAGATCGCGCCCTTCCGCCTTAGCGCGATACAACGAGCGGTCAGCCGTGGCGACCAAAATGGCTGACGAAATATTCACTTGGGGAATCACGCTCGCAATGCCAAAACTGAGGGTGATATGCTCACTAATAGCCGATTGACGGTGGGGGATTTGCCGTTGCCTGACGCGATCGCGAATGACCTCCGCCACCTGCATTGCGCCGTGTCCGTCCGTATTGGGTAAAATCACCGCAAATTCCTCCCCACCATACCGCGCCACCAAATCCGCAGGGCGTTTGATTGAAGCTTCTAGACATTCCGCCACCTGCCGCAAACATTCATCCCCCGCCTGATGGCCATAGGTATCGTTATAGGCTTTGAAGAAATCCACATCACAAAGAATCAGCGAGATCGGCAATTGGTCACGGGTTAAGCGTCGCCATTCCTGTTCCAAATAAGCATCAAACCGCCGCCGATTACTGACTTGGGTGAGACCGTCCACGTTGGAAAATTCCTCTAGCACCGCCTCCATTTGTTTGCGATCGCTAATATCGGTAATAAACCCCTCCAACCCCATCACCTCATCGTTGGCAGTCCGTACCACCTTACCCTTTTCCCAAAACCAGCGTTCTTCACCCGTTGGCATCACAATGCGATATTCCACCCCATAGTCCCGTTGCACCGCGATCGCCTGCTGAAGTTCCTCCTGTAGGCGGGGCATATCTTGGGGATGGATAATGGCGTTATAGGACGGAGTGCCATGTAACACCAACTGATCATTGCGATAGCCCGTTAGCTCAAAGCAACCTTGGCTCAAATAGCACATGCCATAATCGGCAGACGGGGCACGGGAAAATACAATTCCCGGTAGCGTGTCGATTAAATTAACAAATTGTCGCTGGCTTTCCCGCAGAGCTTCCTCAATTTGTTTATGGCGCGTAATATCCAAAACAGTGCCAAACACGCTTTCAACCTGTTGAGTTGCACTCAATACCGTATGCCCTCTGGCATGAACATAGCCCACTGAACCATCGGCACGCATAATCCGATAGTCCAAGCCATAGCACTTGCCCTTTTGTAACACCCGTCGCACCGATGCTTCAAAATGGCGGCGATCGTCGGGATGAATATAGGTGAGCAATTGTTCATAACTGGGTTCTGCCGTATCCTCTGGCAACCCAAACATCTGGAAAGTTTCTTTACTCCAGGTGAGTTTGCCATTGCCCGGATTGTATGTCCATGTGCCAATCTTGCCGCCTCGTTGGATGGACGCAAGATTCACCTCTAGGCGATTGACCTCTTGCTGTGCCTGTTTCAAGGTCGTCAGATCGCGCCAGTTAATTAACATACCGCCGATCTGGAGGTTATGAAATTGATTGCTAATCGACGTTTCTAAGTATCGCCACGAACCATCTGATTGTAATAATCGCGCTTCTATCACCAGATGATTACCGTGTCGTTGCAACAAACTCGCCCAAGCAGTTTGTAAGACATAGCGATCGCCAAAATCAATGACATCGGTTTGTAGACAGTTGATTAATTTGGCTGGCGAACAACCCAACACCTGACCACTATTAGAACTGAGGTACTGAATCAATCCAGCAGCATCACTGATGGCGATCGCTTGACTGGCATTGTGGGCAATCACTTCTAGTAACGAAGTTGTAGCGTTAGTTACCGTGTGTTGACTGGCCAGTGCCTGTTGTAATTCTTTAGCCAATTCCGCTTCCGGGTTGAGAACCGTATGCAATTCCTCCGCAGGCTCGGCATTTGCCCGTATGGGCCTGTCCATGGGATAGATGACGCGATCGCAATTCTCCATCGATGTCTGATTCCACCCTACTGTATATGTATGCATAATTCCCCCACGGGACAAAGGGTGCAAGATGCCTGAACAGTGTTTTGCTAAATGTCCAACCAAAATGAGTGAACACCGAATTAAAGCTTACAAATGCGGATTAGAACTTAGGATTAGACATGACGCAACGGAAATCATTGTCACAACCAAGGGGGCGATCGCTGACCACCTGAGACGATGGTTGAGCTGTATCAATCACTACCATGCCAATCCACGTAAGCCTAGCCTGTCTTTAGCGTCTCCCACAAACTCCGCCTAGATAAGAGAGTTTGAAAGTCTTTTTCCCCTGCTGTTAGACGCAAAGCGACTTCCCGTAGAAGCGATAGCGCGTTGCCGAAGGGGAGGGGCGATCGAGGGAACTAACAACCCAGTGAACACGACTGGTCAAATATCCTCTTAGATTAATCCATACTGTTCAATCTGTGCAGTTCATAACTAACAGCGTAACCGTTCACATCCCCCTAATATGATTTTCAGATCTTCCGTAGAGACACTACCTTTCAATTTATAAAGACCACACTGAACTAAAAGCGTGATTTTACTTA
>CAZJZR010000243.1:0-5906 GCA_964550475.1 uncultured bacterium | reverse complement strand
AAAGCACGGTAGACGGTGACGGATATAGCCATCCTAATTGAGTTTACAACCCCAATGTAGTAAGTGATTGATCTGCCGCTGCGGCCTCTACCTGTGCCATGAACTGGCTGAGGCCAGGGATGGGGGGCGTGACGCGCTGGAGTATCTGGCCATCCTCAAGTGCGGCAGACAGGTCAGCGGCGGTGGCTCCGGCGGCGAGGAGGGCGGCGAGGTCATGGAGAGCTTGGTCGGGGTTGCCCAGTGCCAAGGTGTAGAGGGCGCGTGTGGCACGCAAATAAAGGCTATCGCCCTGCATCTGGGCTAAACCCTGTTGCCAGTAGTCACGGGCGGTTGTTAAGTCGCTGGTTAGGGCGTAGGTCAATCCTAGTTTACAAAGAGCATTTTGGCAGTAGAAATTGTTAGGTTTAAGTCTGAATACTTCTTGGAATGTGACTGTTGCCTGTTCAAACTGTTCGGCTACCAGATATATCCAGCCTAAATTGTAAAATGTGAAATAATCATCTGGTTCTAGTTCTATAGCTTTTTGATAAGCCGAGATCGCCTCATCATAACGTTTCAAATCCCGGTAGATATGGCCTAAGAAGATGTAAGCACTGACATAATTCGGATCAGCTTGAATCGCTTTTTGATAGGCCGAGATCGCCTCGTCATAGCGTTTCAAATCCCAGTAGACAATGCCTAAACCATTGTGAGAAAAAGCATCGTTAGGGGCAAGATAGATAGCTTTTTGATAGGCCGAGATTGCCTCATCATATCTTTTTAAATCTCGGTAGAGTATGCCTAGTACAGTGTGAGCATAGGAATAATTTGGGTCAAGTTGAATTACTTTTTGAGAGGCCAAAATTGCCTCATCGTATCGTCTCAAGCCAAGGTAGGTATTGACCAAGTTTTTATAGAGATAAGGATAAGTAAACTCAGGGTCGAAGTGAACAGCTTTTTGGTAGGCTGCGAGAGCATCTTCGTATTGTTTTACATCTCGATAGACATTGCCTAAATTATTATATAAACTGCTAGTTTTCGGGTCTATTTGAATAGCTTTTCTATACGAAAGTATTGCTTCTTCATGACGTTTTAAGAGATGGTAAACATATCCTAAATTGTTGTAGTATTTCGCGTCATTTGGTTCAATTTGAATGGCTTGGCGAAAAGATTCAATAGCGGCATTGTAATTTTTTAGACATAAATAAGCATTTCCTAGTATGTTATAGTTTACAGGATTATTGGAATCCATGGAAATTAGTTTTTTGCAAACTAAAATAAGTTCGTCATATCGTTTTAAGAGTCCATAAGTATTAGCCAAATTCTTGTATGCAGTCCAATAATTAGTGTTAATTTGAACCGCTTGACGATAAGAGGAAATAGCTTCTTCGTGGTTTTCTAACTTAAAATAAATATCCCCTAACTGGTTGTAAGCATAGGAGCAATCATTAGGGTCAAGTTGAATTGCTTGTTTGAAAGCTAAAATTGCTTGATCATAGATTTCTAATTCCTTGTATATCCTGCCTAAGCCAAGATAAAAAGATGCAAAATTTGGGTTGACATCGATTCCCTGTTCGTAAGTATAAATTGCATTGTCATACTCTTTCAAAGTAAAATAAACGAAGCTTAAATCAGCATAAGAATAGATGTAACCTGGATCAATTTGGATCGCTTTTTTATAGGCCGAAATTGACTCATCATAGCGTTTTAAATCTCGACAGACATTACCTAAATTATCGTGAAAAGAAGCATCTTTTGAGTCAATTTGGATGGCATTTTTATAGGCTGAAATTGCCTCATTGTAAAGTTCTAAATCTCGATAGGCATTGCCTAGATCATTATAAAAAATTGCGTTGTCAGGCTTCAGTTGAATTGCTTGTTGATAAGCAACGATTGCTTCGTCATAGCGTTTCAGAGCCGCATACGCACGACCTAAAAGATTATAAGCAGATATGTATTTAGGGTTCAGTTGTATTGTCTGTTGGTACGCTGAAATCGCCTCATCGTAGCATTTCAAGCCATACTTTGCTTTGCCCAGTTGAAAATAAAGTTCGGCTTGATTTCCCGGTTCATCGGTGTAGCCATAACTCAGCAAGGCTGCTAAAAGTTGGCGTTCCCCTCGCTCAAACTGACGCTGGCTGACATAGGCTTTGCCCAACTGAAACTGCACCTCGGCACAGTCCCCATGGTTGACCGTTCCATGGTTCACCCCCGATGGTTTTAAATCCATCAACCGGGCTTCCAGTAACTCAATCCGCGCTTGGGATTCTGCCGCATCCGGTGCATCCCGTTGGTCTTGCCACTCCGCCATTTGCCGTTGCACCTGTTCCCGGCGCATCGGCGACGACTGAAACCGAAACACCCCCGATCGCCAATCCCAAAAATCTGGAGCGTACTTGGCCACGCGGGTAATCGCATAGTCCGGCAGCACAAACAACAACGGATAGGGCACCGCCTGACTGTAGGCATCCCGGACAAAATTCAAATCCTGCAATACAGGCGGATAGTCTCCCTGCAAATCCGTCCCGATCGCCGCTTTCAGTCCCGTAATGATCAGCACCAGTTTCTTGTCCGGTTGCCGTCCCTCCACCGCCAGCTTTTCCGCCAACTGCTTCAGAATCTCATCTTTCAGGAACCGCAACTTCGGGTCAGCACACTCCAACTCCACAAACTGCACATCCTGCGTCTGGGGATGCTGCATCACCATCTCCCGCCAGATCTCCAGATCCGGCGCAAAATTCAACTCCACAAAGGCGATCGCCAACCCCTCAGCAAAATCCAGAAACGTGATCAATTCCGCCAGGGGTTCCTGGTTCTGGCGTACAAACGCTGCGCGGATCGCCTGTTCCTCACGCTCCGGTGAGGGTTCGTAACGCAGTTCGGAAGAGTTCACTTTGCATCACCACCGGGTTGGGATAATTCCACCGATCCGTGCCGTTATACTCCAGCACCGACGTATTAAACAACATCAACTGCCCTACATCATCCTTCGTTACATTCTTATCCACACACACCTTCGCCAGCAAGGGGTAATGGCTTTCAGGAATAAACCGCTCAAACTCAAACTGCACCTGCTTAATCGCATAGTCCACATCCTCCGGCAAAATCTTGCCATGTTGGCGCGTCTGAGCCGTCATACACGCTTGCTGCATCAACCGCATCAACTGCCGCACATGCCCCCCACTGGCCTGCACCAACTCCATCAACGGCTCTGGACTGTCAAACACCTCATCCACCACTACCCGCCGCTCAATAATTTGGCGAATCGTCGCCAAGCCCTGCGGCTTGTACTGTAACTGACAACTCCGGCGATTACTGGGGTCGAGTTGATACAAGCCAATCATCGTCACCAGATACAACTTTTCAAACCCATTGGTGAGATTTTTCGGCGAACACAGCACCGAAATCGGCACCGTGTAAATCATCGTGCAGTTCAACTCCTGCAACTGCGCCGCATAGTCAAAAAACAGATGATCCCCCACCTTAGGTGGCACCCGATCCAAATTGTCCAGCACCACCAGAAACCCCTTGGGGTACTTGCTCTTCACCTTCTCAAACGCATCCCGCAACAGCAGATTAATATCCGTTTTCAGGCGAGAAATATCCTTCTGCAACGTTTGCCGAATTGTCGTCTTGCGCTTATCTGATCCCTTAATTTGCGCCAACAACTTCACCAACAGCTTCGCCAAAAACGGCACTTCCGTTCCCGCCGTTGTTTCCCCCTCTACACTGATGGATGCTTCCACCGTTTGTTCGCTTTCTTCCGTCACATCCTTAAACCACTGCTCAAAGTTATGCAGCAGCTTGGGGTCAAACTTCAGTTTCAGTTTCCGCAGTTCAAACTCAATCCACTTAATCACCACCAAATAGAGATCGGTGTACTCCGCATCATTCACATCAATCTCTTCCGTGATTTCCAGATAAATCACCCGGTAATCCGTTTCCCACCGCCGCTGAATCCGCTTCAGTTCCGTACTCTTGCCGCAGCCGCGATGACCCGTAAACAAAATTGTGGCAAACTCCCCCGGCTCGGCAAAATCCAGAGCCGTATTCACCCCCTCGATCGCCTCCTGATTTCGGGCAAGGGACAAGTCCACATAGTAATCCTTCAGCCGTTGCCCATCCAGCGGTTCCACCGTACACAGGCGATAGGCATCCCGCAGCGTCGAACCCCGAAACACATTCGGGTTGGGAGAATTGGGATTGAGTGGGGCAACATCAGCCATGGGTTTGACTCAAACAGTACAACTTTGCCAGAAGCATCAATCAGCCATTACGGCTATTTTAGTTTGTAGTGCCAACTTCAGTTGGTTTGTTGAAGCAAGCACTACGAACAATTCCCTAACAAAATATATTTTCTCAAGATCTGCGGTTCTAAAATGTGGGGTTGTGCTGAAAATCGAGGCAGCGATCGCCCTGCCACTTGCGACCCGTGCGTTCACAGTCTGCCTGATTGTTCAGCCAGGGAATTTCCGCTGGTTGCACACTGGGTTGAGCAGTGGGTTGTGTTGTTGGTTGTGCAGTCGGTGGCCAAAGCACTACACCAAACACCTGCGAGATAATCACATAGATTGATAGCAGCATCAAGGCCGAGGCGGAGAACAGGATGATCAGATTGCCTGGAGTCCACAAGGGATGTAACTGACTTTCCAAGCGTCGTCGCAGCGGCGATCGCCGTTCCTCTCCTGCCAAAATCACCAGATAAAACCGCTTGCCCAACCACGGCAACGACAACCGCAAATCCACCGTATGACGACGCGGCTTCAGTGCCGTTTGTAAAGCTGCCAGTTGCACCGGAGTAAAACTACTCCGCACATCTGACGGAATCCGCTCCATCCACGAATCATCAGCCATCACAGACTCCCCCTCACCATTGATAACTAAATTATCGATATTACCGATCCACTCACCCGCTCACCGACCCACTCCCGGCGTTGCTGACTTTAGGGATGAGTTAAGAGTTGGATGAATTGAAACGAAGTTTCAATTCATCCTGCTATTCAGCAACACCTCCCCCTCTTCCCCCCCATTCCTCCAAGCGATACCCTGATCTTGACAGAGATGCAAATCGACCGTTACGTTGACTGGACAACGCGCAGCCATAAACATGATCAAACTTGGAATTATTGGTGGCGGAGTGATGGGAGAAGCTCTCCTGTCCCGCTTGTTAGCTCAACAGGTCTATCCCCCTACATCAGTCTTGGTGAGTGAACCGCAGGCTACCCGGCGGGATTTTTTGGTGCAACGATATGGGGTTGGGGTTACGGTTGATAATCGAGCCGCAGCGGCAGCAGAAACGGTCTTGTTAGCCATTAAACCCCAGATGCTACCCACCGTTGCGGCGGAGTTAACTGCTGCCGAGGCCAGTCCAGCGGCGGCACAACTGATATTGTCGATTTTGGCTGGGGTGACGCTGCACCAACTGGAGTCGGTGTTTCCAGGGCAACCCGTGGTGCGAGCCATGCCCAACACCCCCGCCACGGTGGGAGCTGGAGTGACCGCGATCGCCGCTGGTCAGCACACCCAACCGCCACACCTTGCCCAAGCCCGCCAGATTTTTGCAGCGGTGGGCAGTGTCGTCGAAGTGCCGGAATCGCTGATGGATGCAGTGACGGGATTATCGGGTTCGGGGCCAGGGTATGTGGCGATCGCGATCGAAGCTCTGACGGATGGCGGTGTATTGGCCGGATTACCACGGGCGATCGCGGCTGAATTGGCCTTGCAAACCGTCTTGGGTACGGCTCAACTGTTGCAAAGTACCGGAATGCACCCCGCCGAACTAAAAGATCGGGTCACTAGTCCGGGCGGCACCACCATCGCAGGCATCAACCAACTGGAAACCGCTGGCTTCCGTGCTGCTTTAATCAATGCCGTCAAAGCCGCCAGCGATCGCGCCAAAGAATTGGGTAAATGAATTTCCGTCGATT
>CAZJZR010000242.1:1321-5914 GCA_964550475.1 uncultured bacterium | reverse complement strand
GCAATCAGGCGATCGGCATCCAAATTGCCCTTGCCCCAAATTGCCAACTGATGCGGCTTGCCAACCGCTTCAAATTGATAAATCCGTTGTTCTCCCACCTCGAACGGACTGTCCACTAGGGTGTCAAAGTCAGCGGCGACAAAGGTTTGCGGCTGACCAGGAGTGGCGGCAGTCAAGGCGGGCAGCGGCGTGCTGACGTGCCATTGGGGACGGGGCGGCACCACTGTGACTTCCACAGGCTCAGACTCGTACCCCGGCACATAGAAAAACAAGGCGGCACCGTTGAAATAGCCATGGGTGCCGTCCAAATGGTTGGTGCGTACCGATAACTCATTGGCAAAGATGCGATACTGCACCGTAATCTCGGTTACGCCATCGGTGCTGACTTGCCAATGGTTTTTGCCCAACTTTTGCCATGCCAACGGTTGCCCATTCGTCCTTGCCCCAAACCCTTGCAGGTGACGAGCATACTCCCGCACCAGATAGGAACCGGGAGTCCAGACGGGCATTCTCAGGTCGAGGGTGGGCGATCGCCAGCCCTGCACCTGCAACGTCACCTCAAATAAATGCGATTCCGGTTGGGGCATGGCCACTTGGTACGCCAACACAGGAGTCACCGTAGCCGCAGACACAGAGGGAATTTGAGTCGCTTGTACCATAGTGGAAGTTGTCCGTCTTAATCCATTGGTCATCTGCATTGAACCCATTGTTGCACCAAATTTTGGTGGTCGGTAGCTCCGATTGCCCCATCCTGAGCTGTGACATCCGAGTCAAGCAACCAAAACTTGCGCTTGCTAACCCTGCACCCCTGTCCCTCAGCTAAACTGGGATAGCGATTCTTCGTGACATTGGCACGGGGCAGTCCATAGTAAGTTCATAGTAAGTAAGTTCATAGTAATTATTGCTGTTGAAACGGAAAAAATTGAGACGCAAGCAACCGGACGAAAAAAACTGACGAGAAACCACTGACGACAACCCATGGATCTGCAAATCCTGAAGCAAGATACTCACGTTTTAGCAGTTAAGGCCAAACCCGAACCGATTTTGTTGGTGTTTATCGGTATTTGGAGTTTGGGATTTGGTGGTCTGCCATTGACAATTTTGCCATTTTTGACTGGTTCATTGTTGTATGAAATGGGAACAAAAACCCTTACCTGTCAACACGAAATCAAAACAAGCAAAACAGTTAGTTGTCAAACAAAAGCGGATAAGTTTTTTGGCATGGCAGAGCCAGTGATTGAGAAATTGCCGCCGATCACCACAGCGAAATTTAATCGGTTTAAATCGCCTAAGAGCAATCCGGTGTATTGGATGACTTTAATTGATCAAAACGGTAAAGCGATCGCCCCATTTGCGAATGAATGGGAATACCGAGGATTAACCAGTGATGCTGTTACCATTCAGTCATGGGTTGACCAGGTTAATCAATTGATCAAATCTCCGCAATTGGCATCCCAGCCATCTTCACTAACCCTCACCTATCCAGTCAGCAAACAGTGGTCAAGTCTATGGATAGTCTTCTTCTTTTCTCTGTTCCCCATTACGGCTGTAAGTGTGCTGTATCTGCTTTTACGCAGCCATACGTTAACCTGCGATCGCACCAACCAAACCATCACTTGGCAACGTTCAACCCTGTTCGGCAAATCAACTAAAATCGTCGATTGGTCAGCCATCCAGCGGTTAGAAATTTATCAGCGCAAAACGAGCAAAGGACAAAATTACTATGAACTAAGCTGGCTGACTCAAACTGGAGTTGAATTGCCTCGATTGAATAATAACTCCTATGGTGCATTGATCATCTTTGCAGAAACGCTCGGCAATTTCTTAAATCTTTCCATTGATGATCACACAATCTCAACTCGCTAGATAATGATTCAGTGAGTCGGAATTACACCCGCTGATAGATCAGGCGATGCCTCCAGCAGTCCAGTCTTGCTAAACCTGAATACTTCCGTCAAACTCATGTTTCCCTAGAGGACGTTACCATGCTGTCTCAACCCATGATTGATCGGTTGAATGAACAAATCAACCTAGAGATGTTTTCCTCCCATTTGTATCTGCAAATGAGTTCTTGGTGTGCCTATCAAGCCTTAGATGGCTGTGCCACTTTTCTCAGTCAACACGCCGATGAAGAAATGATGCATATGCGGCGGTTGATCACCTATTTGCAGGAGACGGGAGCATTGGCGATCGTGGGCGGCATGGACGCGCCGCCGAAGGATTTTGATTCCTTACAGGATCTATTTGGCAAAATCTATGCCCATGAGCAATTCATTACCGGAAAAATCAATGAATTGGTGCATTTAGCCACAGTGGAATCTGACTATTCCACCGTACAATTCTTGCAATGGTATGTGGCCGAACAGCACCAAGAAGAGTTTTTATTTAAGGGAATTTTAGACAAGATCAAACTGATTGGCACCGAAGGGCAAGGGTTGTTTTTCATCGATCGCGAAGTTGCCAGCTTAGCCGCGTCTAAGGGTAAAGAAACCACATCAATGTCACCGGTATCAGGTGCGTAAATAGTAATTAGTAATGGGGAATGGGTGATTGGTAATGGGGAATTGATCGTTAAATGTTCTGGGGTGTGATTACCAGGTGCCTTCCGGATGTGGATTACCCAGAAACCCGGTTTCTTCAACAATACCTTCGCCATTGTTCTGAAACGCCCGCACAGAGCGGGTTTCAGAACAATGCCAATCAAACGCCTAAAACTCTTGTGGTTAAAGGGATTCACCCACTTTGGGTAACTAGATTCCTGCAATTTTGGCGAAGGTATTGTTCAAGAAACCGGGTTTCTCGTCCCACCCATGTTTAATTCAAATCGCCAATTCAAATCTAACTAGAGCAATTCCCATATTGATGAGGCACAGCCAAATCACCCAAGACACTATTAGTTAAGGGTTTGAGTTAGTTAAGGGTTTGAGTGGAGCGGGCATAGCCCACTCCACCGCAAGCGGCTATAGTCACCCTTCAGATTTCTCCTCAATCACCAAACGCAAAAAACTTCACCCATTCGCCATTCCCCATCACCAATTTCAATTTCATCCCTTAACCAATCAGGAGGCCGCGTGAAAATTCAGGAGATTCAAAAAGAAGCCAATCTCCTCTACAAATCAGTGTTACCACTACTGGAATTGGGTGACCAATTTGAGGCATTTGTCCTCGCTGATGTGGCCAAAGTGGTGCAAATTTGTGGGCGCAGCAATGGGGAATTAGACCCGAATGAATTGTTGGCGTTTCTGGTGTTTTACGCACTGGTGAAACATGACAAAGATAAGTTGAATGCAGCTCTGAATTTGTGGGCGATCGCCGATGAGATCCGCGCCGAGTACGAGAAAACCACCGTGCAACTCTTGCTGGAACTGACCGCTGATCGTGTCCAAGGGGATTGGTTAATTCTGCCTGCGGTCTTGAATCAGTGGGACGAACAACAGGGCGACAACTGGCTGTCCAGAACCGTCAACGCCATCTATCGGTTTGCCCAAGTGATCATCAAAGCCGATGGCCGCGTCACCATGGAAGAAATGGAAGCCCTGTCGTTGATTTGGCAACTGTTGCACTCCTACGTTGTCCCCGGTGGCATCCCGCCGTTGCAACCGGATTGGTCATCCACCAGTTCGCCCGCTACGGGGTGGGAGGATGGCAATGCCGTCAGGCCGCGATCTCCCAACCCCACCGCCGTACCCTCCCGCTCCACCTTTTCCCTCTCCAGAGCCAATTCCGACCAAGTGTTGGCGGAACTGAACCAACTGGTTGGCATGACGGAGGTGAAGCAAGAGGTCAACACGTTATTCAACTTGCTGAAGGTGCAAAAAGTCCGCAAAGAACGGGGCATGAGCACCACCCCCGTTTCGCTGCACGCTGTGTTCTGTGGGCCACCAGGAACGGGCAAAACCACCGTGGCGCGGCTGATGGGCAAAATCTACCGAGATCTGGGCTTTTTGAAAAAAGGGCACCTGGTGGAAACCGATCGCGCAGGCATGGTGGCGGGTTATGTGGGACAGACAGCGGAACGGGTGGACACCCTAGTGAAGTCGGCTCTGGATGGGGTGTTGTTCATTGACGAAGCCTACACGCTCAAACCTCCCGGAGCCAGTCACGACTTTGGCCAAGAGGCGATCGACACGCTGCTCAAACGGATGGAGGACTATCGCGGCCAACTGGTGGTGATTGTGGCGGGCTATGCCACCGAGATGTCCAGTTTCATCGAGTCTAACCCCGGACTCAAATCCCGGTTCAATCGCTACTTCTACTTCAACGACTACACCCCAGAAGAACTGCTGCACATTTTCGACAAACTGGCTAAAGATAGCCATTTTCGCCTTACCCCTGCGGCTAGGGAGGCTCTGCAAGGTTTGCTGACTGACTTGTACGAAGCACGCGATCGCAGCTTTGGCAACGCCCGTCTGGTACGCAACCTGTTTGAAAAAATCATTGAAAAACAAGCCAACCGCCTCGCCAGCATTGCCATCCTCACCGATGACATCCTTTCCACCATCGAAGCGGAAGACATCCCCACCCCAGAGACCAACGATTAAATTCGTCCGACTAATAAATTTGTCCGACTAAACTCGTCGGCCTAAACCCGTC
>CAZJZR010000242.1:0-1221 GCA_964550475.1 uncultured bacterium | reverse complement strand
TAAATTCGTCCGACTAATAAATTTGTCCGACTAAACTCGTCGGCCTAAACCCGTCCGGCCAAACTGGTCAGTTGCTTCATATTCACCAGATACAGCGCATCCTGCTCTGGTTCACTCTTCAGCCATCCCTTCTCGTACAACTTCGCCAGGATCTTGGTTGTCTCTTCCACCCCGATATCACTCACCTCGGCTAAATCCTTCGGTGGGATATTAAAGATCAGCTTGCCTTTCTCCGTTTGCTGACCATAACTTTCTGCCAACGACACCAGCGTGTGGACTAACTTCACCGCTGGGGGCTGGCTCCGCAGGCCAAACCGGAAGTTGGTTTGCCGCAATCGCCGCACCATCAACTGCAACATCCGTTGCTGCAATTGCGAATCCTTCAACAACGCTTGGATAAACCGTTGAGCCGGAATGCTGACTAGCTTCACAGACGACATGGCGATCACGTCCGTCGATCGCGGCGATTCATCCAAAATCGCCATTTCCCCAAAAAAGTCCCCCCGACCCAAAATGGCCAATGTAGCGTAGTCATCACCGGAAATTCGGCGTACCTTGACCCAACCGGATATGACAAAATACACCGCATTGCCCCAAGAATCTTCCATTAAGACAGCACGGTTGGCTGGGTACTCATGTTCATCGGAAACGCTGAGCAACCAGTCTAAGGTTTCTGGGCTGGCAGCCGTAAACAGGGAAAAAAGCTCGGTAAAAACGTCAACCTGCATGAAGGATATTCAGGGGTGTGAAAGGACGGTGCCCTTAATTGAGGGATGGCGAAGCAAGTTGTCTGACCAGACGTAACTGTTCACGCTCTGTCGTGGGAGGAACAAGCGGGCGTAGCCCACCGCACTTTTCCCCTGAGCAGATGCGAACAGCTATGACCAGACCTAACTTTGGGGATGGGCACATAGCAATACTGTATCCCTACAAATTCTTGATCTGGTCGGTGATTGCCTTCACAATCCTAACCTGTGAATCCGCTAACTTACACGGTTAACAGCCCACCATCGGCACAACTCAGCATAATCACGATGCGACCCAGTAATAATGTCAAATCCTGATGACGTAATGCATGATGATCTGACGGATCACAATCAGTCTTAATCATGCCTTTTCATACTGCCACAAGATTGAACTCTAGTACAAGCCCAACCAGTCCAACCAATTGAAGTCCAACCAATTGACGTGCAATCAATTGACGTGTAATCAATTGAAGTC
>CAZJZR010000241.1:0-5916 GCA_964550475.1 uncultured bacterium | reverse complement strand
GAATCCACTGTTCTGCTTGATGATGCGGCTCGTGTGCGCGTGCTGAGTGAGGCATTACCCTACATCCAAGAATTTACTGGTCGCACGGTGGTGATTAAGTATGGTGGTGCGGCCATGAAGGAAAGTCACCTGAAAGAACGGGTGATTCGGGATATCGTCTTCCTTTCCTGTGTGGGTGTGCGTCCCGTTGTGGTGCATGGGGGCGGCCCAGAAATTAACAGTTGGCTGGACAAATTGGGGATCGAACCGCAGTTTAAGAACGGGTTGCGGGTCACCGATGCCGCCACCATGGATGTGGTGGAAATGGTCTTGGTGGGACGGGTGAACAAGGAAATTGTTTCGCTGATTAACCAGGCAGGTGGTGCAGCCGTTGGTCTGTGCGGCAAGGATGGCAATTTGATCAAAGCCCGACCCCAAGGCGCGGAAGACATCGGCTTTGTTGGGGAAGTCAGCAGCGTCAAGGTGAATATTCTCGATTCCCTGGTCAAAAGTGGCTATATCCCGGTGGTGTCCAGTGTGGCAGCGGACGAAAATGGCCAAGCCTACAACATTAACGCCGATACGGTGGCCGGAGAACTGGCGGCAGCCTTGGGCGCAGAAAAGTTAATCTTGCTCACCGACACCTCCGGCATTTTGCGCGACTACAAAGACCCCTCCACCTTGATGCACCATTTGGACATCAGTTCCGCCCGCAAGCTGATTGAAGATGGCATTGTCTCTGGTGGGATGATCCCCAAGGTGAATTGTTGCGTGCGATCGCTCGCCCAAGGGGTAAAAGCCGCCCACATCCTCGATGGCCGCATCCCCCACGCCTTGCTGCTGGAAATCTTCACAGATCGCGGCATCGGCAGCATGTTAGTCGCTTAGGAATCCATCAAGGCGGTTTTGTTTGTGATCAAACTAACAGATCCGGTGTGACATATCAGTATGATGCAAATGAATGTTTTGCTAAACTGTGAACGTTCAAAACAGGAGCGTTCAACTAGAAACGTTCAACTAGAAACGTTCAACTCAGTTGGGACTTAGGGCTGGCCAATTGCCATCCATTGGCATCTACCACGCAACCTTATGCATTTCTCCCGCGAAAAACACATCCCTCCCGGTAAAAAGGGGGGCGGGCTATACCCGCTAGTTACTCCTCTGGTGAGTGAACAGTCACCCTAACACCCATCAGCGATAAACATTGCCCACCCCAGTAGAGGCAAACATGCATAAGTATATTTGCTCACGCTGGTATTAATTAATACTTTAAATTAAGTCCGAAATTGCACTGAAGCCAGGTAAGTTGACGGCAGCATCTCCGTAGATTAGCCATGGTATAGCCAGGTTTTTCCTGTCTATTCTGGGTAAACCGCAAAAGAAACTGGCAAAATAGCACAGGATAGAATGTTATGCACACATCGTCTAACCCACTTAGCCTGGTTGAAGCGTCTGGTGTTATTTCAGATCCCCTCACGTTTGATTCAGGTTCAGGTTTTATGGATGCGGATTACAACATTTCACCAGAGCTGTCCAATCCTGTGACTGAAGCCTATCGGTTTGAAAGCCATTTTGAAGACTGCATGGAGATGAGCGCGTCTGCAAAAGAGGTGGCGGACTATCTGGATGTCCACCAAGAATGGTTCCGCCGCTGTGCCCATCCCATGACCGTAGAACTGATCAGCCAAAATGGGTATGCCCTGTCATTAGGTCGATTTGGGGCATTGGGATACGACATTGAACCCAAAATTGGTTTGGATTTGTTACCCCAGGATCATGGTGTATACCGGATTAACACCATTCCCGTACCAAATTATCAATCCCTGGGATATGAGGTGGATTTTCGCGCCTCACTGGAATTGCGAGAAGTAAATCTGGATGAAGTCCCCGAAGCAGAGCGACTGCCCTCAATTACCCAGATGACGCATGTGGAATGGGTCTTGGATTTGGCAGTAATTATCCACTTTCCCAAGTTCATCCATGCCCTACCCAAATCTCTGATTCAAACCACCGGGGAAAAGGTATTACGCCAAATCGTTAAGCAAATTTCTCGCCGCCTGACCTATAAAGTCCAAGAAGACTTCCATCACAATCGCAATTTGCCAATGCCAAAGCGTGCTCGTAAACGCAAAGGATAGGTCAACATTGGAGCAGACTTTGGTGTTGCTGAATAGCAGGATGAATTGAAACTTTGTTTCAATTCATCCAACTCTTAGCTCATCCCTAAATTCAGCAACGCCCAGACTTTTTAGGACTGTTGCGGTTCAGATTTGAATAGGCGTGCCCCATTGCCGATAAGATCAATGAGCGTTGATTTTGTAAGGAGTGGAGATGGAAGCACGGCCTGAGGGAATGCAACGGCTACGGGACAAGGTTGCCATTGTCACAGGAGCCTCTAGAGGAATTGGACGGGCGATCGCCCTCGCATTGGCCAGCGAAGGAGCAAATGTGGTGGTGAATTATGCCAGTTCCAGTACCGCAGCGGACGCGGTAGTGGCTGAGATTACCGCTATGGGTGGTAGCGCGATCGCCGTTGCCGCTGATGTCTCCCAAGCTGACCAAGTGGACACGCTGGTAAATGCCGCCATGGAAAAATGGGGGCGGATTGATGTGTTGGTCAACAACGCTGGCATCACCCGCGACACCCTACTGCTGCGGATGAAGGTGGAAGATTGGCAAGCCGTGATTAACCTCAACCTCACCGGAGTCTTCCTCTGTACCCGTGCCGTCAGCAAAATCATGCTGAAACAAAAGTCGGGACGGATTATCAACATTGCCTCTGTGGCAGGACAAATGGGTAATCCCGGTCAAGCTAACTATAGTGCCGCCAAGGCAGGCGTGATTGGCTTCACCAAAACCGTCGCCAAAGAATTAGCCAGCCGTAGCATCACGGTGAACGCGATCGCCCCTGGCTTCATCACCACCGACATGACCCACGACCTCAAGACCGACGAAATCCTCAAATTCATTCCTCTCAACCGCTTCGGCCAACCCGAAGAAGTCGCCGGACTCGCCCAATTCCTCGCCGCTGACCCTGCGGCAGCCTACATCACCGGGCAAGTCATGAACGTCGATGGCGGGATGGTAATGGCATAGAGTGATCAGTGGATAGTGGATAGTGGAGGGCGTATCCAACAGTTGGGGGATACATCCGGGCGAATAGAATATGCCCGTTGGGCAGGCTTTGCCTACGCGGCTATACAAACACTAGCGAAGCCCTAGGCTTTAGCCCATGCCGCAGGCTATTGCCCATAAGGCTATAAAACTACCTACGCAGGTTGCTGATTCACAGAATAGTCTGCCTTCTAGAGTCCGCGCAGGCGGACTTGGTTCCTATAGACGCGGTTTGAACCGCCAGTCCCCTAATCGGTGTTGCTGAATAGCAGGATGAATTGAAACTTCGTTTCAATTCATCCAAGTTTTAGCTCATCCCTAAATTCAGCAACGCCGAACGAGCGGGATTTAAGGATTGGGCAATGGCTCGGCAAGATCAGACCGATTGGCACAGCAATAAATTTCAAACCGTTCTTGTGCGGTGCAATATTCGTATTCTTATCGTTATCAGTGCATAATTGGGGGTGTTAGCTCGTTCTAGATTCTCGGATTAGTTTGTTATGACTGAAAACGAAGATCGCGCTCAGTATCAAAGCTCACAACTAATGTCCAGTTCTGAAGGAATGTCCAGTTCTGAAGAACTGAACGAGGCTTCTAGAACAACAAAGATCAATGCATCAATAACGCCCTATATTAAAGCGTTGCGCCCTCGACAATGGACTAAAAATCTCATTGTTTTCGCGGCTCCTTTATTTGCATTCACAATTAGCATTCAGGCACTATGGGGCAGTTTATTAGCTTTCGCGCTCTTTTGCGCTGCCTCTAGTAGTTTTTATCTGATCAACGATATTGTCGATGTTAAGGCCGATCGCCAACATCCGGTTAAATGTAAGCGTCCAATTGCCGCTGGTTTGATTAGCATTCCCACCGCTAAGATGATGGCGGCAGGGTTATTAATTGGCGCATTGGTTTTAGGATGGTTGGTGACTCCTGGTTTGGGCATCGCAATCTTACTGTACAGTTTGTTGCAAATTGGTTATAACTTGCGGTTAAAACGAACTGTGCTGTTAGATGTAATTGCGATTGCCATGGGATTTGTCTTCAGAGCCTATGGCGGTGCTGCCGCAACGGGTGTCATCCTCTCCCCGTGGTTTTTGCTCTGCACAGCGATGCTGGCGTTGTTTTTGGGAATTGAAAAACGCAAGGCAGAACTGAGACTGGCTCTGCGTCGTGGTAAGGTAACTCGTTCTGTCTTAACTCGTTACTCGATGCCGTTGTTGCTGCGAATGGAAAGCGTAGTGGTAACGAGTACAATTATGACCTACGCGCTCTGGAGTTCTGGGCCTAACGTGAAAGGGGCTTCAACACCCTGGATGATGACAACGTTACCGTTAGTGATCTATGGCGTATTTCGATATCAGTTTTTGAGCGATCCCAAAGAAATTGCCGCTCGCAATCAAGTGCAAGAACCCGGTGGCCAGACGGAACGCCCCGAAGAAGTTTTGTTGAGCGATCGCCCGATCTTAATGACTGTCATCGTTTGGATTATTTTGGCATTCAGCATTTTATTCCTCAAGCAACGAGGAATCATTGATTGATCGACCTCTAGCCGCGATCGCTTTGTCTGTCACCCTTGCGATAGCACTTTTGATCATTGGGATTAATAACTATTAACTATGCTGTTCAAACCAATTATGCGGGGATATTCCAGCCATCGATCGTTATCTTCGCTGTTGCAAAGCTATGTGAGGGTATCCAAGAATTGTCATTTACCCCGGTCAATCCATACCCTAGCATCAATTGATATTGATGACTTGAAGGCTGAAGGCATTCAAGGGGCAATTTTAGACCTTGATAACACGATTATTTCAGAAGACGATCGCGTGGTTTCTCCCCATGCGGAATCATGGATTGAACAGGGGAGAACTCAGGGTTTAAAGTTTTTTATTCTGTCAAATGGTAAACGGCGTTATCGCGTCAATTATTGGACGCAACGCCTAGGGATTCCGGCCATCAGTCCTGCCAAAAAACCATTTCCGTTTGCCTTTCGTAAAGCCTTGGCAACAATGCAACTATCATCCGAACAAGTGGTGGTGATTGGTGATAGTCGTCATACCGATGTCTTGGGTGCGTGGTTAGTGGCCTGTCCGAGTATTCAGGTCGCCAGTTTACCCCACCCACCGCGTTGGTGGGAACGCCTATTGGGGCATCTCGTCCAAACGCCATATCCCCAACATCTTGACCTGTGGGAATTTAAAGTTGAACCCAATGCAACTGAATGATAACTACAACTGCTTGCGGTAGGGCAACCATTGCATAGTCTGTTCAACTCTTTCCAGGCAAGGATTTTGTCATTGCACATCTCATCCTTTTCTCATCCTTTTCTATAGTTGTTCTTTCTGTTTGAAGCAAAAATGCTGACTCGTCTCCTTCCACTTGCATTAATCTTACTGATTACTGGATTAAATACACTGGCTCAAATTTGGATGAAATTAGGTTCAGGTGGAAATCCGTTGAATTTATATTTACTGTCTGGAATTGCAGCCTACGGCATCAGTACAGTTTTTTATATTTTGATTTTAGGCAAGCTCAATTTGTCACTTGCCTATCCTGTAATTATTGGTCTCACTATGGTGGCTACAACAATTTCTAGTGCACTGATTCTCCGAGAAAGAATTCCCTCAACGCATTGGTTAGGAATTGGTTTGATGTTGAGTGGAATTTCCGCGATCGCCCTATCTAAATCGACCTCTCCCTAGACCATCAGGGACAGATTTCAGTCGGGACAATTGCAACTGGAATTAAGAGGTTATTTGAACAGGCCGCTATAAGGTTAGCGGTATGCTAGAGGCAAGACTGTAATACAAAGCGGCAATTTGATCA
>CAZJZR010000240.1:0-5944 GCA_964550475.1 uncultured bacterium | reverse complement strand
TGAGGATAAACCAAGCACTGATGCCACCGATGACAAACAGCGAAGTCTCCAAGGTGGCAAAGAACATATGCAGAAAACTATTGAGCATGAACGGGTTGGCGATCGCCCGGAAGTAGTCCTGCACAATGAATTTGCCATCGACAAACTGCCCACCGGCTGGCGTTTGCAACCAGGAATTGGCGGCCAAAATCCAAAACGTCGAGAGGTTGGCACCAAAGGCGACCAAGATAGTTGCTAACCAATGCACCAGCGGCGGCACCCGTTCCCAACCAAACAGCATAATGCCGAGGAAACTCGCCTCTAACATAAACGCCATCGTGCCTTCAAACCCCAGCACCGTACCGAGGAAATCGCCAACGGATTCGGCAAACGGTGCCCAGTTGAGGCCGAATTGAAACGCCATCGGTAAGCCCGAAGCCACTCCAATTCCAAAGTTCAATACGTATAACTTCGACCAAAACCGCGCATGGTGGTAGTACTGGATATTGCGGGTTTTCAGCCACAAGCCTTCGATAATGACGAGATAGATCGCCATGCCCGTGGTCAGCACAGGCCATAGCATATGAAAGATCGCGGTCAAAGCAAATTGAATCCGCGACAAGGCAACGGTATCCGACAATAGCTGCATCATATTGAAGGTTCGTTAAGGTTGAGATTTAAGGGTTCTGTATAAACTTGAACCAATGTTGCAATTTCTCAACCTGTTATAACGGTAGCCCTCACAACGATTCAACCAACAATTGGGTGATACGCCAGAATCTCTAGATTCTGTTCGGGATCGTTACATTTCGCAATCGTAGTGTATTGATTTGCCAATCCCTTAGGGTAAATGTGTCACGACGTAGTTCAGGGAACCGTGATCCAACGGATTTGCGGTGGATGATTTGACGGCAGGAATCATCGAAAACTCTGTAGCGATTAAGGCCATCGCGGCGGTGAGTGCGATCGCATGAATTGCAGCACCCAACTGGCGAGATGATTTGTCGGTAGCGGAGGCTGACATGGCTAAAAAGGAGGAGTTCAAGCGTGGGTGACCTTACCGTTATCTCACTCAGACTAGCGGGTCTACGTGATACCAGTCAGTTAAACAAAGTGATCCTGAATTGCTGCGGGGTGTGACTTAAATCACCCATATCGCGATCGCCGCCCTCTGTAGTGATTTAACACTGTTACTGTGCCAAACAATGGTGAGCAGTTCTACCCAGAAAACCCCGATCTTTAGCCAATCACTGCCCAGGAATCGGTCAGACCCAGTAAACTAATGCTAAGGATTGTGAACTCTATAACAACATGACAGACTGTAACCATGTGCAACGGTAAGTAACAGATTCAGTCAAATGCCTTGCCGCGATCGCAACCGGAAGGTTTTGCGATCGCCGTTCCAGGTAACCCGCCCAACCAACTCCTTACCGCTCACCAAGCCCCCATTTACCCACACCCACTGTTTAACCCTCATCCTCTTAACCCTCATCCTCTTAACCCTCATCCTCGGCTTCAACCATGCTTTCCCGTCGCACCTTCCTCAAGTATTCTCTCGCTGGCAGCTTTACGGGACTCAGCTCCTTCGCGATCGCCCCTCCCGCCTTTGCCTTGGGTGGTAAGCAACCGAGCGTCAACGAACCCGCCCCCAACTTTACCTTGCCCACCAATACGGGAACTGGGCAGGTGTCCTTGGCCGACTATCGCGGTAAATGGGTGGTGGTGTATTTTTACCCGAAGGACTTTACCCCTGGCTGTACCTTAGAAGCCCGACGGTTCCAAAAAGATTTGCCCAAATATCGCAAACGCAATACCCAAATTCTGGGCATCAGTGCTGACAGTGTGGATTCCCATGCCGAATTCTGCGACTCAGAAGGCTTGAAGTTCCCCCTCTTAGCGGATACTGATGGCAGCGTCAGCCGTGCCTATGGTTCGTGGTTGGGGTTTGTCTCCCTGCGCCACACCTTCATCATTGACCCCAAAGGCTTAGTGAAGGCAATTTTTCTCGGCGTAAATCCGGCTGTACATAGCCAAGAGGTCTTGGCTCGGTTGGATGAGTTACAGGTTGGGTAAGGGCATCGGTAATTGGTAACTTGCTGTTTTCGCCTGTTACCAGTGAGGTACAGGTCAATTAAGAGTGAGCAGTATTCCGAATGCGTAACCGAATGCTGAATAATTGGCTGGGCAAATTACCTCTCCACATTGCACCAATCAACCATCACCCATGACCGAACCCATTACCAATCACCCATGCAATGACCCTTCCCCCTGATCCCTTTCGTTCACCAGCAGCACCACCTGTAGACACAGCCAGCCGCGATCGCCCAGACCCCTTACCTCTGCTAGCGCGACTGCGAGAGGCCGAACGTCCCCTGCGCCAAAAAACAGTGTCGGCGTTGGTGCCCGTGTTGCCTAAATCGACCGCTGGGGCAGTGCAACAAGCCTCGCAGTTCGCCGATCGCTCCTTGCAAGAGTTGGCCGGAATTGATCTGGAGCAGATTAGCGATCGCGACCTTTACCCCGCCCGGATTCTCGTGGGCTTGACCTTTGTCGGTGGGGGCGCGTTGACCGTGCTGTTTTTGCTGCTGTACCTGACCACGCTTCACCCCGAACTCAGTCCGGTGGAGCAAATGCAACAGTACTGGTATCAATACGTTTGGTTTGTGGGGTTAGGTGTTGCCGGAATGTTTATGCTGGGGCGCGAGGCAATGCGGGGCAGGATCGAAGCAAACAGTGATCCAACAGGCGATACAGAGCACTAGCCGGGATCACCATAGCAACCACTGTCGCGCCAATTCTCGCCAGGAATATCACCCTCTAGCAGCGTCAGCAGATACTGACCATAACTACTCTTCGCCAATGGCATCGCTAACTGGTACACCTGATCAGCCGTGATATACCCTAACCGATAGGCGATTTCCTCTAAACAGGCCACCTTAAAGCCTTGCCGCTGTTCCAAAATTTGGATAAAACTGGCGGCTTGGTGTAACGACTCATGGGTGCCTGTGTCCAGCCAGGCAAAGCCGCGCCGCAGTAACTCAATTCGCAATTGGCCTTGGCGCAAATACAGCTTACACAAATCGGTAATTTCCAACTCATTCCGAGCCGACGGACGGAGTTGCCTAGCCAAGTGACAGACATGCTGATCAAAAAAGTAAATCCCTGGAATGGCGTAGTTAGACTGGGGTTGGGCTGGTTTTTCCTGCAAGTCAACCACCTGCCCAGTTTGGTCAAACTGAATCACCCCATAGTGCTGTGGTTGGGCAACCCGATAACCAAAAATTAACGCCCCGTCTTGCAATTTGGCTGCTTGGGTTAACACCTTGCCAAGGCCATGGCCATAAAACAAGTTATCTCCCAAAATCAAACAAACTGGCGACTGCTGAATAAAGGCTTCTCCCAAAATTAAGGCTTGGGCTACGCCGTCGGGACTGGGCTGTTCCAAGTAGGAAAGCTGGAGTCCCCATTGACTGCCATCCCCCAATAATTTTGCGAACAGTGGCAAATACTCGGCATTGGAGAGGATGAGAATATCCCGAATGCCCGCCAGCATCAACACCGACAGGGGATAGTAAATCAACGGCTTATCGTACACGGGCATTAAATGCTTATTCACCACCTGCGTCAGTGGATAAAGCCGCGTTCCACACCCACCTGCCAGAATAATCCCTTTCATTGGGAACCTGAAATTTTGCGAATTGTTCGGATCTTAGCGTTTCCTTGTCCGTTCGCGAGGATTTTCTCGCCGTCCTCAAGGTTGGCAATGACCCAGTGATCAGGGTTGCGCCTTGTGCTGACTGGCTGCGGTAGTTGGCGGAGCGGATGGGTATCCGCGTTCGATCTTGCTGATTTCTGAACGGGTTGACTGGATAGATTAAGCTGCCCTTAAGGTTGCTGGGATAGTTTAGTGGGAGAATGCAAGACAACATTGGCGATCTCGGTCGGGTAGCCAGTGTTATGGTTTACGGCGTGTGCAACTGAAAGAAAGCCCACCCTCCGAGCAATCCACATCCCCCCTGCTCCCTACAGGGAAGTAGGGGAAGCGGATATTTTCACAGTCCCGCTCCTTGGTTGGCAGAGGGATTTGGCGTGTAGCTTGCTTTCAGCAGGGTGGGCGGATCGGGAAGTTGCACATTGCGTATGTTTTAGCGTTTGTTATCCAGCATTTAGTAACCAAGATCCATGCAATCGCCCTCCTCTACCTTCTCATCACACCGGGATGCTATCGCCAGTCGCTTACAGGTTGACTATCTGTTAAATCCAGAGATTTCCTGTACGCTGAATTCGGGTGACGATGTGGTGACGGGATTAAGCCAAACTCCCAAAACCCTCCCCCCCCGCTATTTCTACGACGATCGCGGCTCGCAGTTATTTGAACAAATTTGCGAATTACCGGAATATTACCTGACACGGACAGAAACGCGGCTGTTACAGGAATCGGCAGCCGCGATCGCCCACCTGACTGGCCCTTGCGATTTGGTGGAATTGGGCAGCGGCAGTGCCACCAAAACCCGGATTTTATTAGATGCCTATGCCGAATTAGGGCAGGGGTTGCACTACAGTCCAGTGGATATCAGTGCAGGCATTTTAGAAAGTAGTGCGCGGGATTTATTGGCGATGTATCCCCGATTACACATTCATGGGCGAGTCAGTACCTATGAGTTGGCGTTGGCGCAATTAGCCCAGCAGACCCAGGTCACTCCAGACGACGCGCCCGGTTGCCGGATGATTTGCTTTTTGGGGAGTACGTTGGGCAATCTAAGTCCGGTGGACTGTCACCACTTTTTTGAGCAGGTGTTACAGGCATTGCAACCGGGGGATTACTTTTTGGTGGGGGTGGATTTACAGAAACCGATTGAGGTGCTGAATGCGGCCTACAACGATCGCCAAGGGGTCACGGCAGCGTTCAACTTAAATATGTTGCGTCACTTGAATCGCCGCTTCCAAGGCAATTTCAACGTCGATCAGTTTGCCCATTGGGCGTTTTACCACACGGAAAACCAGCAAATCGAAATGCATCTCCGCAGTTTGTGCGCCCAAACCGTACAGTTGCGATCGCTCGACCTCACCGTTGAATTTGCCGCCGATGAAACCATCCACACCGAAATTTCTCGCAAGTTTACTGTCCAACAGGTGCAGCAGGAATTAAGCGAGTTGGGTCTAGCTCCAGTGCAAACCTGGATGGATGATCAACAGTGGTTTGGTTTGATACTGTGCCAGCGATCGTAGCGTTGCCGTTAGTTAGCCCATAGTTAGCCCGTAGGTTGGGTGGAGCGACAGCGAAACCCAACACGAGACATTGCCGCAGATGCAGCAAAACCATTGGCGCAGTTACAATCAAAACCGTGGTCACAACAACAGCCAATTCATCCTACTCAGTAGAGCCGCCACAGGTTTGCTAAGGAGACTGTGTAATGTTGAGAGAACTGCATCTAAACCGAATTGGCCCGACTCCCACGGCTGACATTACATTTGCTGAACGACTCAACGTGCTCACAGGAGATAACGGCTTAGGAAAAACCTTTTTACTCGATGTTGCAGGGCGTATCCAACAGATGGGGGATACATCCGGGCGAATAGAATTCGCGGCTATACAAACAAAGTCCGCCTACGCGGACTAAGGGTTTTGAAACCCGCGTAGGCGGGTTTAGTTCTTGTAGATGCGGTTTTAACCGCCCCTCCCCCAAACGTGAAATACGCCCGTGAGGAGAGTTCAATATTTTTTGAGGTACTCTCCAAAATCGAAGAGATGGGGTTTTCTTAAGAAATTACCTGCAATCTTAAATTCGGTGCTAACCTGTTTCTCTGCTGATGACTTGTTGAAGGCGTTTGAAAGCAGAGAGGTTGTGTATTTTGTCCAAAAGCAACAGAGCATCAAGACAACAATCAGACCCTTTGAAAAAGTGGCTTGCCTTAGATTGGAATCGACCAGAGAGATCGTACAATCCCGATGTTCGCGATTTTT
>CAZJZR010000239.1:3736-5979 GCA_964550475.1 uncultured bacterium | reverse complement strand
TCGTGGACGCGATCGCCGATGGCATTGGCGATCGCCCGCACTTGAACTTTCGAGAAACCGGAAATGATCACAAAATAATCTGCCAGGTAGGACACATCCCCCACCTTCAGAATCGCAATATCCTCCCCCTTGCGCTCATCCGCCGCCTGCGCGATGATCAACGCCAACTCCAAACTGGGATCCGCCTCAACGTTAGCGGTAGAGTATATCGCCGCACCCGACGACGGAGACACAGCCGGATGGGATGAAGAAACTGGGAATTGATTCTGATTTGGCATTCAACACTTAAAACCCTAACAATGCTTTCATGGTAGCAATGAAATCCCAGAACACGGTAAGGCTGTAATAAGATTTGTCATGAGGAGAGGTGGATGGTGGATAGTGAATGGTGGATGGTGGATGGGGGGGAGAGTGGTGAGTGGTAAGTGATGAGTGGCTGATGAATCCGCTCAGCCAACGGATCACCCACTCACCCTTCTCCATCCACTATCCACCATCCACTATCCACCCTTACCCCCCTCTGGCTTCGGCTTCGCTCAGCCAACGGAGCACCCACCCACTCACCACTCTTTCCCCATCCACCATCCACCATCCACCATCCACCCACTCCCCTCCATGCCCACCCCTCCCGACCCGACTCCCCCGATCGCTGTGGATTTGCCAGAGCGGTTGGTGAAGCACGCGGTGCGGTATGCCGACTACCACATGGTGAATTGGGACGACCTGACCCCGATGTTGCGGCATTATGTGGAGGTGAAGGAGCAATACCCGCAAGCGTTGTTGTTGTATCGGGTGGGGGATTTTTTTGAAACCTTTTTCCAGGACGCGATCGCGGTTTCCCGTGAATTAGAACTGGTGCTGACCAGTAAGGATGGCGGCAAAGAAGTGGGGCGAGTGCCGCTGGCGGGTATTCCCCACCACGCCTTGGATCGCTACTGTGCCCTGTTGGTGGAAAAGGGTTACGCGGTGGCGGTTTGCGATCAGGTGGAAGACCCCAGCACCGCCCAAGGCAATCTGGTGCGGCGGGAAGTCACACGGGTGATCACCCCCGGCACCGTGTTGGAAGACGGGATGCTAAATGCCCGTCGCAATAACTTTCTGGTTGCCGTCGTCATGGCTGGAGATCACTGGGGGTTGGCCTATGCCGATGTCTCCACCGGGGAATTTTTCACCACCCAAACCACTGGGTTAACCCACCTGAACCAAGAAATCATGCGGCTGCACCCGTCGGAAGTGCTGCTGCCCACCAACGCCCCCGATCTGGTCGGGCTGCTGCGTCCCGGTGAACCCAGCGATAGGCTCCCCGACTGCCTACCGCGCCAATTCTGCTACACCCTGCGCCCCCAACTGCCCTTCACCCAAGCCGAAGCCCGCCAACGCCTACTGCACCGCTTCCGCGTCCGCTCCCTGGAAGGCATGGGCTGCGAAACCCTCCCCCTCGCCGTCCGTGCCGCTGGCGGTTTGCTGGAATACCTGGAAGACACCTTCAAACAACCCCTGACTGGAAGGGCGAATGGCCAGTCGCCCCTACCTGACGATGCTCCTGTACGGGCGAATGGCCATATGCCCAGAGGGCAGGCAATGCCAACGCCCCTACCACCTGACTCCGCTGTACGGGCGAATGGCAATTCGCCCCTACCCACGCCCTTAAATCTCGCCCTCAGCACCCAATCCTCCGTTCCTCTGCAACCGCTCCGCACCTACACCCTCACCGACTACCTGATCCTGGATCACCAAAGCCGCCGCAATTTGGAAATCACCCAAACCGTGCGGGATGGCACCTTCCATGGTTCCCTCTTGTGGGCGTTGGATCAGACGGTGACGGCCATGGGTGGGCGGATGCTGCGGCGGTGGTTGCTGCAACCGCTGTTGGACTGTGCCGCCATCCAAGCCCGCCAGGACACCATCCAAGAACTGGTCAGCCACGGCCCCCTGCGGCGAGAACTGCAAGTCCTGTTGAAGCAAATTTACGACCTAGAACGGCTGACCGGACGGGCGGGATCGGGGACGGCCAACGCCCGTGATTTGGTGGCTTTGGCGGATTCGTTGGACAAGCTGCCGGATTTGGCGTTGCTGGTGGCGGAGGGGCGATCGCCCTACCTGACCGCCTTGCAAACCGTGCCGCCGGAACTGGAGTCACTGGGGCAATACCTGCGGGATCATCTGGTGGACACGCCACCGCTGTACCTCACCGAGGGCAACCTGATCCGCTCCGGCATCAACCCGCAACTGGACACGCTGCG
>CAZJZR010000239.1:0-3636 GCA_964550475.1 uncultured bacterium | reverse complement strand
CACTTCCACCCTTCACCCTTCACCCTTCACCCTTCAGTCTTTATCCTTTCCTGACCTGATTGTGCTGACGGGGCCAAACGCCAGCGGTAAAAGCTGCTATTTGCGGCAGGTGGGGTTAATTCAACTGATGGCGCAGGTGGGCAGTTTTGTCCCCGCCAAGGCGGCACAGGTGGGGATTTGCGATCGCATCTTTACCCGTGTGGGGGCGGTGGATGATTTGGCCACGGGGCAGTCCACGTTTATGGTGGAGATGAACGAAACGGCGAATATTCTCAACCACGCCACTGCCCAATCGCTGGTGCTGTTGGATGAAATTGGCCGGGGGACGGCGACGTTTGATGGGTTGGCGATCGCCTGGTCAGTGGCGGAATACTTGGCCACCGACATCCGCGCCCGCACGATCTTCGCCACCCACTACCACGAGTTAAACGAACTGGCCTCGATTCTGGACAACGTGGCCAACTATCAGGTGGTGGTGAAGGAACTAGCGGATCAAATTGTGTTTTTGCACCAAGTCCGCCCCGGTGGAGCCGATCGCTCCTACGGCATCGAAGCCGGACGGTTGGCGGGACTGCCGCCTTCGGTGATCCAACGGGCAAAGCAGGTGATGAGCCAGATTGAGAAACACAGCAAGATCGCGATCGGGTTGCGGAAAACGAATGCCAAGCCCGACACCCAGGAATCGACCTCCCCCAGCAAAGTCTCAGAATCCCGTCGCCGCCGCTGGCCGACTTCACCCGATACAGACGACCAATTGAATCTGTTTTCAGGCTGATTGGGGCCGCAAAAGTAGGATGGGTTAAGCAATGGGAAACCCATCCTACCCACTAAGACGTTGGAAGTCTGAAGCATGATCAATCGACTCAGCCCCACCGTTAGGTCGGATGAACGGCATGGAGTATCTGATCAAGCGTGAGGTGGAGGTCTGGGAAGCGAGGGGACACGATCGGTTCACCCTGACGGAATAACCGGACATGGTATTCGCCATCAATCCATTCATACACGGAGAAGGTGGGTTGTTTGGGGGTGCCAATGTGCCGCTGTCCACCTAAGCCTAAATAATCGACAATCCAAAATTCCGGGATGCCCATTTCTTCATAGTCGGCGGCTTTGCGCTGGTAGTCATCCCGCCAATTGGTGCTGGCTACTTCCACGACCAAGGGCATGGAGGCACCATGAATTAGGGTGGATTCCCGTTGCCAACGCGGTTCGTTGATGATCTGAGTTTGATCCACTACCACCACATCCGGTAGGTAACCAGATTGTTGACTAAAGGGTTTAATGGTGCAGCTTTTGGGGATGAAATAGGGGAGTTGCAGGCGATCGATTTCCACCAAGAGGCGGCGATTGAGGTACGCACCCACTTGTTCATGTGGCCCAGTTGGTTTCACGTCGCACACTCTCCCATTGATTAATTCATAATGGCCATCCTCTGGATACCAAGCAATAAACTCGTCAAAGGTCATGAGTTGGGGGATGGCTTGAACCATGACGCTAACCTCCAAGTGGGTTAATTAAAGCCTGAAACTGAGTTTGCATGAGACTAATTTGTGGTGATTCGCCAAGTTAATCATGGGTTTCGCTTTGCTTAACCCATCCTACTCACTCTACTCAACTACGTAACTGCAATATAGCGGTTCTCATATTTATCAGGTACACCCAAGTAGCGCAAGATCCTATTGGTTAAGGATTTGAGTGGAGTGGGTATAAACCACTCCACCGCAAGCGGCTATATCAGCAGGTCATCGAAACTCTAAATTCAATGAAATTTAACAACCGTAGGACTACCGAACTGCGGGGTGTTTGGTGTACCTTCAGAGAGAATCTGCGCGTCTGATCTGATTTTGGATTTTAGGCAAGGGTGTTCGGCCTTTGGAATCGGGCATCTGGGTTCGATCTGCATCTAGCAGGATTGATCCGTTTGCCCATGCCGATCGCGATCGCTACCCCCTCACCGCACTGCTCCCTCTGTCCTGCCCCATGAAAACAATTCTGATTCTTGCCGCTAGTCCCGTTGACCCCGCTGTGGATCGGTTGCGCTTGGATAAGGAAGTGGAGGAAATTCGCACGACGTTGCAATTGTCGCCCCAGCGCGATCGCTTCCACATCGAGACTCGTGGTGCTGTGCGTCCGCAGGATTGGCAACAGCATTTGTATGACCTGAAACCGCAGATTTTGCACTTTTCTGGCCATGGCAGTGGCGATGAGGGGTTGGTGTGTGAGTGGGAAAATGGGGCGATTAAGCTAGTGAGTACGGAGGCGTTGGCGGCGTTATTTCAGCTTTTTGCCCAGCAGGTGGAGTGTGTGGTGTTGAATGCCTGTTATGCAGCGGTGCAAGCGGAGGCGATCGCCCAGCACATTCCCTATGTGGTGGGGATGAATCGGGCGATTGGCGATTTGGCGGCGCGGAAGTTTTCCCAAGGTTTTTATCGGGCGATTTGGGACGATCGCCCCATTGCACAGGCGTTTGATTCGGGGGTGAATGCGATCGCGCTGGAGGGGATTCCGGAGCAGTTTACCCCGGTGTTGGTAAGGCAGGCGGATGTGGTACGTGCCATCGCTGCCCAAGCTCAAGCTCAAAAAGCCTCCACCCCGTCCACGGTGCCGTTGGAGTCGCCAGAAGGCCAAATGCGGATTGACTCTAACTTTTACATTCCGTCGTCCTATGAGGAACGCTGTTACGAGGAAATCCAAAAGCCTGGTTCGTTGATTCGGATTAAGTCGCCCAGTGGCATGGGTAAGTCGTCGTTGATGGGGCGGGTGTTGGCGCAGGGGGAACAGTGGGGCTACCGTCCGGTGGTGCTGAATTTGGATCAGGCTAACCATAAGCTGTTTAGCGATTTGGAAAAGTTTATGCAGTGGTTCTGTGCCTCGGTGGGTAAGACGCTGGGGGTGCGGGTGAAAACGGAGGAGTATTGGGATGATATTTTTGGTGCCAATGACAATGTGACGGATTATTTCGAGAACTATGTCTTGGAGCCGTTTGATCAACCGTTGGTGTTGGCGATCGATAATTTTGATCGGATTTTTAACTATGCCGATATTGAAATCGATTTCTGTGGCCTGTTGCGCGGTTGGTATGAGCGATCGCGCACCCACAAACTCTGGGGCAAACTGCGGTTGCTGATTGTCTATTCCCAAGAACCCTATCTGCAACGGGACATTAACCAGTCACCGTTTAATGTGGGGATGCCGATTGAGTTGGGTGAGTTTACGGCGGCGCAGGTGCAGCAGTTGGTGCAGTGGCACGGGCTGGACTGGAGCGCGGCGGAATTATCCCAGTTGATGGGGTTGGTGGGCGGTCATCCCTATCTGGTGCGATCGGCGTTGTACCACGTTGCTATGGGCGATCTGACATTGCCGGAGTTGCTGCGAACTGCACCGACGGAGGCAGGGATCTACAGCGACCATTTGTTGCGCCACCTGCGGCAACTGGAGGAACATCCAGAACTGCGCGATGCCATGCGACAGGTGGTGCAGTCGCCCACGCCAGTCCGGTTGGAACGCACCATCACCTTTAAGTTGGATAGCATGGGACTGGTGCAACGGGTAGAAAACCAGGTACAACCCCGCTGTGACTTGTATCGCCAGTATTTTGCCGCTATTTTGGCGATCGGGGGGTGATGTGTGAATTGA
>CAZJZR010000238.1:0-5988 GCA_964550475.1 uncultured bacterium | reverse complement strand
GTTCGGGGAAATTGTCGCGGGTATAAACCTGCAAGGCGAGTTGATAGGCTTGGATCGCTTGCTCAATGTTGTCAGGACGATTTGAACCTAACTGCTGATAGAGATTGCCTAACCGAACCAATACACCTGCCTCTCGTAGGCGATCGCCCAAACTCCTCGCAATGTCTAAAGATTGCTGGTAAGCCGTAAAGGCTTGTTCCAGCACACTCATACGTTGATAAAAATCGCCTAACTGCAACCATGTATCCGCTTGAGCCATGCGAAGATTCAAGGTTTGTTGCAAGTCCAGCGATTTGTGAAATAAATCCAGAGCTTGATCAACCGTTTGTGGGTGTGCCTGGATTTGCCGAGAGTCTATCTGAATTGCATATGCCTGGGCAGCACGGCTATATAGGATCGCCAGAGTAGGCATCGCTTCCGGTTTTGCTTGTTTTTCTAACTGTTCAATCTGCTGTAACAGTTCTTCGAGTGGCAAACTCCAGTTTATTTTGGGTTCAATGATCTGAGATATTTCCTCAGAACTCACCATACCCACTGTTGATTCCACGGTTGGTGCTACAAACCGAAACACACCACTCCGCCAACTCCAAAAATCAGGAGCTTTAACACTAATTTGACTAAGAATAGTAGGTGTAACCCAGAGAACAATTGGGTAAGGAAACTCTCTAAGTCCCTCGCGAGTCCATTGTAAATAGCCAAAAAAGCGATCGACCTCAGAATAATAATTAGCATCAGAATTGGCTACAAATTCCAGTAGAGCTTCCGTACCCGTTACTGTAATTACTGCGGGTGCTTGAGGGGATTTTAATTCCGGGTTTGCTTCAACTAGCTTTTCCAACACAGATCTGAGGCTTGGTTCCTGTTGATTCAGTACCACTCGATAGCTGGGAATATTGGGGGCAAGTTCAATTTCGTAGCGACGAATTAATTGATTTTGGAACTGCCCAGGCTGACAAGATGCAATCAACAATGACAATATCCCTTGACTAGCTTCAATCAAGGCAACTAGGCCATCATAACTATCTTCATTGACAGATTGTTCATCAATAATCTCAGGGTCTGGCATGGGAGCCTCTGATCAAATTAATCCACGTCGCTGCAAAATTTCCTGCACAATTGGATGAACCCCATACCACAAATCATCATTGCGGTATTCCAAAATATAGAGGGTATGCAGTAAATCTAAAAAATCCTGATTCATGCCATCTTGAGGCACGTAATTTTTGTAAACATGCACTAGAATGTCATATCGATTTTGTCCTAGAGGTTCCGTTAAATTAATCCGATAATCTGTAATTGCTTGATTGAGAACCTCAGTCGTAATAATTAGATCTTGATTGGTTGGGGTACGTCGTAACTGTTTTAAGCACAAGCCGCAACACAGACTCGCTAAACGAATAAATTCTCGTAACGCTCCCCCACTTTTAACAATCATTTTTTGGGTTGCTGCTGGTTCAATCAACTGTTGCGGGATACGGCGATAAAGAATTTGCTCAAATACGTGGACAGAAGTTGCATCAGGTAATGCATTTGGATTTTTATCTTCTCCACGCACGAAAAACTTAGTTGCCCACATGGATTGAATCTGATTATTTGTAGCGTTTTGAATAATGCCTTTTAGCGACATATCCCTAGTCGCCGCCATCGGAATCGTATAAATAATCCGAAACTGCGGTTGGAAGAGTGCACTGATATTATTACGATAAACGCGATCAACAATTTCTAAATCAAGCTTGTCGAGATCGTCAATCACAACTAGAATTTCCTTGCCACAGGCGGATTGAATCGCAGCGGCAATATCATTAATTCGATCAACCAAGTCTGAGATTCGTCGAGCAAACTCAGTTGTGATTTCCTCCCGAATCACAGAATTTGCTTTCAATGTTGCTTTCAACTTTGCAAAAAACTTGACAAACCAAGCATTTACACTAGCCTCCCCACTTGTTTCCAACTCAACAGCAGAGTCCATTGACATCCCTTCAGTGCGGGTGTGTTTGCTAAACCATTGATAGAATGCTTGCTTGGTTTTAGTACCAATTTTGACTTGACGTGCTTCAGCAGTTTCCATTAGTTGAACAGCCATGGCAAACAAAATATTGACATGGTTCACATCTGACATTTCAATCAAATCAGAGATAGAAAAGAAAACGCCGAAATAGCGATCTTGCATTTGCCGACAAAATTCGCCAAGTAACGTCGATTTTCCAGAGCCACGATGTCCAGTGAAGATAATTTTGTTATTATCTGGTGAACAATCTTCAACTAATTGCTCTAGTTCTTGTAAAATTTCAGTGCCATATTCTACACGAAACTTATTCAGTTGCTCTGGAGTCACTAATGGCAGTAACTGAAGGTTCTGAAAGGCTGTTCGGAAGGATTCTAAGCGATAATTTGTCATAAAGAGTAAGTCTATTCTGAATTGCCACTCTTGGCTCAATTATAATACCCTGCAATATTCTGACCAAAGATACAGCAGCTTGCGGTGGTGTGGACGATGCCTATACCACTCTAACCGCCCATCTAGCAAGGATATTCCACTAATTGATTGTGCTTGATAGATATGAAAAGAGTTGTAGAGCAATTATTCTATTCAGATACGGTCAAGCTTTGTATTCCAAAGACTTAGGGTTTTGATGCGTATCTCATTTTCGTGAGAAGGGCTATATCGGCTATATCAAGGTTGCTGTTGATAGATCTCAACTATTTAGAGAAAAACATCTAGGCAGCATTTTCCCCTAACTATGCACCGTGCCGTCTGGCATAATTGCCCCTTTCAGGCACGCCCCGGTCAACTTGACCATAATTCGGCCAGTCACCCCCATCTTGGCTCCGGTGAAATCGGCCTCCGTTAGATCCGCCCCACTCAAATCCGCCCCAAACAGATTCGCCTCCCGCAGATTGGCGCGGCGCAGATTCGCTTGCAACAAATTTGCCCGAAACAGATTCGCCTTCGTGAGATTCGCCTCCTCTAGATTCACCTTGTGGAGAAACGCATCGCTCAAATCGGCATTGGTTAAATTTGTCCGACTCAAATCCCCACCGGACAAATCCTTCTCCTTAAAATTGGCTCCAGTCAAATCCTGCCCACTCAGGTCGGGATAGGGTCGTCTGACATAACCCGAACTCGGTGGGCTGGCTGGGGGACGTTGCTCCGATCGCTGCCCTGATCCAGTTTGACTGGCCTGTTGCTGGCTGGATTGGCTGGATTGACTGGATTGGTTATGGGAGGTCTGGGAGGTGCCCCCGCTTTGTCCGGATGGATAGGGACTGGAATAGGGCGACTGGTAGGGGGGACGGTAACTGGTGTGGTGATGGGTTTGCTGCTGATTGTGGGAGTGGTGGCGATCGCCCCCATTCGTGGACGTATTAGACGTTCCATTCGCCGACGTGCCATGACCAGAGCCATGCGGTGGCTGCTGCTGCCCCGTTGTCCCTGTCCCCGTTTGTCCCGTCCCACTGGGGCGACGGTAAGCGGCATAGGGCGGATAGGGTGAGTAGGCCGCACCACCCGTGCCACCTTGGGCGCGAGTCCCACTGGCACCGTTGCCCGTCCCACTGCCCTGATGCCCCTGGTGGCTGCCGTTCGTCGAGCCATTGGCTGAGCTATTTGCTGAACCGTTGGTTGAACCGTGGGTTGAGCCATGGGTTGACCCATTAGCCGAGTTAGCCTGGGTGCCCCCAGTCTGACTACCGCTCCCCTGCGACGTGCCGCGATAGGCCGAGCCACCATAGCCGCGATCGCGGTTGTAATAGCCATTACTGCTTTGCTTGGCTGTGTTGCCATTGGCACTGCCGCCATAGCCTGTCCCGTGACTGGCACTGCCATGGCCAGAATTGCCATTACCGGAACTGGTATTGCCGGAGCTACTATGACCAGAACTGCCGTTAGTGCCAGAATTGCCATGGCTGGCACCATTATTGCCACTATTGCCACTGCTATAGGTCGAACCATAGGCAGAGGAGTACCGCCCATAGCGCGGCGGTTGTTGGCTGCTGGCGTTGGACTGATTGGCGTGATGCGAGCCGGAACCGTGGTTGGATGACCCATTGCCAGCCTGATTGGAACTGCTGGAATGACCGGAATGGGTGGAATGATTGGTTTGGCTGGGATTGGGTTGGGGAGGCCGATAGGATTGGTAGGTGTAGCGCGACTTGGGCGGCGGTTGTTTGGCGGCAGAGGTACGCGACTGCTGATTTTGGCGATGGGTGCGGAGTTGTTCGCGGGCGTGGTTCAGCTCTTGCAATTTTTCGTGCGCCTTTTGCCGCAGACGTTCGTTGTCCTGCGGAATCCGATCGGGGTGCCAAATGAACACCAGATCCCGATAAGCCTGGTTGATCTCTTCGAGGGAGGCACCAGGCTCTAAGCCAAGTAATCTATAGCATTGGGTGAGATCCTTCATCAAAACCACGATACCATCATTTCTTGGATGGGAGGAACGGGGACGGTCGGAATCGAGGGGCGATCGCGCTGTGTGGCTGGGTTAGTGGCTGGGTTACAGGTTGATTGGTTCTGCGAAGGGCGCAGGCACAATCAACTGTCTGGCAACCGTCTAGTGCTCTGGCATTTTGGGGGTTTAGGGTCAATTCTGGCGGAATTTATCCCTCAAACCTAGCTGTGAGGCTCCACTAGCCACCTGTGCAAACAGCCTCTAAGAGTGTGTTTGTAACTATGGATCGCTATGTTGCGAGATCTACGTTCGCGTAGCGTGAGCCTTGCGCTCTCCCCCTAAATCCCCCTTGATAAGGGGGACTTTGAAGGTTTCCCCCCCTTCCCAAGGGGGGCTAGGGGGGATCAGAGGGTTATCAACGTAGCCAGAGAGTTTACAAACAGCCTCTAAGTGGGTAACGCTGATGCAGGGCAGATTTTGGATTAGATTATCTAGGTTGGCTTTACAGGTTGGCTTAACAGCATAACCGGGGAACGGGACACACAGGCAATTACTACCTGAGAACTTAATTTTACGAATTTTATGGTTGAGGCAACACCTGTTCCCAACTGGCACCATATGAGTAACGAATGGCTATGAATTTGGGTTTGAATCTGGTTTCGGGGTTGGGGATCGCGGCACTGTGCGGGGTGGCGTGGTTGGGGTCAGAGGATCGGCGGCGGGTGCCGTGGCGGGTGCTGGCCTGGGGGATTGGCCTGCAACTGCTGTTGGGGGTCTTGGTGTTTACCTTGCCACCGACGCGGACGTTATTCCTTGCCTTGAATACGGGTGTTAATGCCATTTTAGACGCGACTGAGGCCGGATCGCGATTTGTGTTTGGGTCATTGCTAGTCCCCGATCCCCAGATTGTGCCGGGGCCGGTGTTGGCAGGTCGTTGGATTGCCCGGGCGTTGACCTCCCCCTATGTACCCGTACCGGGCGATCGCCTCAGCCCTGACCACATCAATCTGGGATACATCTTCGCCTTTCGTGCCCTGCCAGCGGTAATTTTCTTCTCCGCCCTGATGGCCTTGCTCTATCACCTGCGGGTGATCCAACCGTTGGTTAACCTATTTGCCCACCTGTTTCGCCGCTCGATGAACCTGAGCGGAGCCGAAGCCCTGAGCGGAGCCGCCAACATTTTTGTCGGGATTGAATCGGCCTTGGTGGTGCGGCCTTATCTCGCCAGCATGACCCGCAGCGAACTGTGCGCCATCCTGGCATCGGGCATGGGCAGCATTGCCTCTACGGTGCTGGCTCTGTATTCCAGCCTGTTGCGTCCTGTGTTTCCGGGGATTACGGGGCATCTGGTGTCGGCCTCGTTCATGGCGATTCCCGCCTGTTTTGTCATGGCCAAAATTTTGGTGCCGGAAACCGAAACGCCGCAAACCTTGGGCAGTTTGCCGCCAGACCTGGATGAACAAGGCTTTGCTGGTAAGGAGGAAGCCCACGTCAGCCCCATGGACAGCGTGATTGTGGGGGCAATGGAAGGGGTGAAGTTAGCTGTGGCGATCGCTGCCCTGCTGATTGCCGTCCTGGGATTGGTGTCGCTGGTTAACTT
>CAZJZR010000237.1:0-5991 GCA_964550475.1 uncultured bacterium | reverse complement strand
ATACCCACGAATAACGTGGATTTTGCTGTTCCCATTCTCGCTGATTCCTGTGGCACGTCAACCATCCAGTCGCCGTCAGCATTGCTGAATTTTAGGGATGAGCTAAGAGTTGGATGAATTGCAACTTCGTTTCAATTCATCCTGCCATTCAGTAACACCCCCCACGTGGGAAAAGGGTTGCGGGCTACGCCCCCTGGTTCTTCCCCCAAGGGGGAGTGAACGGTTACGCCAGATTCGCTTTAAGCAAACCATTGGTAAGGCGATCGCGTTTAATGGAAATAGCAGGTGGGTTTGCACCTGTATCCTGCTGCATTTGGCTCACCCTCCCCATTCACCATGTCCATCATCCTGGCCGATCAACTTGTCAAAACCTACCCCGTCGCCATCAAACAGCCAGGATTAACAGGCACCCTCCAGCACTTTTTCCGCCGCAGTTATCGCAAGATAGAAGCCGTCAAATCCGTTTCATTTGAAATTCAAGCTGGAGAAGTCGTTGGCTTTTTGGGTGCGAATGGGGCAGGTAAAACCACCGCATTGAAAATGTTGACGGGCTTAATTCATCCCTCCAGCGGTCAAGTGCGGGTGGCTGGACACATTCCGTTTCAGCGGCAACCGGACTTTTTGCGGACGATTACCTTGGTGATGGGGCAAAAGCAGCAGTTGATCTGGGACTTGCCGACCCTCGACTCGCTAAAAATTAATGCCGCCGTCTATGGCATCCCCGATCGCACCTTCCAGCAACGGCTAGAGGAACTCACCACCATGCTGGGGCTGGAGACCAAGTTAACCCAGCCCGTCCGTAAATTGTCCCTGGGGGAACGGATGAAGGCGGAATTGTTAGCCGCTTTATTACACCAGCCGCAGGTCTTGTTTTTAGACGAACCGACCTTGGGGTTAGACGTAAACGCCCAAGCCAGTGTGCGGGAGTTTTTGCGGGAATACAACCAACGGTATGGAGCAACGGTGCTGCTCACCAGTCATTACATGGCCGATATCACCGCATTGTGTAAGCGGGTGTTGTTAATTCACCAAGGGCAATTGATCTATGACGGCAGCTTAGATGGCCTGCTGGAGCGATTTGCCCCCTATCGCGAAGTCAAGGTGAAGTTGGCTACAGAGGTGGAGGATCTGAGTCCGTTTTATCCCCAAGCCCACACCCCCTATGGCGAAGTTCAGGCGATCGCGGGGCGGGATGTTTCCTTTTTAGTCCAACGCGAAACCCTCACCCAAACGGTATCGCGACTGTTAGCCAATTTACCAGTGACCGATTTAACCGTAACCGATCCGCCGATTGAGGAGGTGATTGGCCGGGTGTTTCGGACAGGAGAGGTTTAGGGAATGGGGAGTAGGGAATAGGCAATAGGGAGTAGGTGGGCGGGATTGTTTAGAGGGGGGAGGGGGATATGGGGATTGGGCGGGATGGGCGCAAAAATAACAGTCCTGTGATCGGTGTAGGGACACGGCATTGCCGTGTCCTCACACCGCTACCTGTGAGGTCAGGATTAACTGGCAGGTGCCTGAGCGGTAGTCAGGTGGAGCAGCGGTGGATGGGGCGATCGCGGCCTGCTCTGGTGATGGCGATCGCGACCCTGTTGGGGACGGGGGGACTGATCGCCCCGACCATGGCGATGCCCGTCCGCCCGATTACCCCAGCGAACCATCCCCCATCGACCCAGCTTGCCCAAGCACTCACTGAGGATCAGGTGGCAGAGAAAATCCGTGAGGCGGTGTATCTCAACCAAGATGGACGGACGCTGCTGCAACGGGGAGAAGCGCAGGCGGCGTTGGCGGCGTTCCAAAAGGCGCGGGCATTGTTTCAGCAGGTGAATGCCACGGCGGGACAAGCGGAAAGCCTCAACTTAATGGCGAATGTCTACCATCTGGCTCTGGGGCAATTGCCGCAGGCATTGACCTATTATCAGCAGGCGTTGCAGTTGCGGCGACAGGCACAGGATCGGGCTGGTGAGTGGGCAACCTTAGATGAACTGGGCGATCTGTATGCCGATCAGGGACAAAATCGGCAAGCGTTGACCCACTATCAGCAGGCATTGGCGATCGTCCGGCAACTGAAGGATCGCAATAGCGAAACCTATCGGCTGACGCGGATTGCCAGTATGCACTTGCGGTTAGGGGAGCCGGATCTGGCGTTAGCAAGCTATCAACAAGCCCTCCGCAACCAAGAACAGGAGCGAGACTACGCAGGCCAAGGGCTAACCCTAACCAATATGGGGGTAGTGTATGTCAACCAGGGGCACTATGCCCAAGCGATCGCCACCTACCAAAAAGCCTTAGCCATGTTTGAACGGTTGCCTACGTTCTTTGGTGGGGCGCGATCGGCGTTGCTGAATAACTTAGCGGGAGCCTATTTTGGCATTGGCGACTATAAAGCAGCCTTGGAACAGGCGGAAGCGGCGTTGCAAATTGTCAGTCGGTTTCGGGAACAGCCGCAGGGATTTGGCTTTCAGGAATTGGGGCTGCTGTTGGATCAGATTGGTCAGTACGCGCCACCGTTGGAGTTTCGCCAGTTAGCCACGCGGCGGGAACTGGGAGGCGCGTTTGGGATGCAGGACAATCCGGCTGTGGTACAAATCGCCACGCTGAATAATGTCGGGCGGATTTACCTCAGCCAAGGGCAAGTGGAGCAGGCGACCAAGCTGTATCAGCAGGCGTTGCAGTTGGCCGAACAGGAACAGCATCGCAGCAGTCAGGCGGTGAGTCTGAATAGTTTGGGGCAAGCCTACAGCTTAGGCGGACAGGCCAACTTGGCGATCGCCACCTATCAGCAAGCCTTGACCCTGTATCAGCAATTGGGCGATCGCACCGGGGAAGGGGTGGTGCTGAGTAATTTGGGGCAAGCGTATGAACGGCAAAATCAGCTCGATCAAGCCCTCCAGTTCTATCGCCAAGCTCTGGCCATCCATCGCCAAGTGGGCGATCGCCCCAGCGAAGGCATTACGCTGAGTAATATTGGGCGAGTGTTGCAGCGATCGGGGCAATCCCAGGCGGCGGCAGCAACCTTGCGCGAATCTCTGACCATTCTGGAAGCCCTGCGACCGGGACTCAAGGACAGTCAAAAAGTGGCGATTTTTGACACCCAAGCCAAAACCTACGCCTTATTGCAATGGGTACTCAGCAGCCAACAGCAACCGGAAGCGGCGTTGGAAGTGGCAGAACGGGGACGGGCACGGGCATTTGTGGAATTGTTAGCGTCTCGCCTCACCGCTTTGCCTACCACCAATGCCCCAACGTCCTCCCAACCGATTAGCCTAGCGGCGATTCGCCAAGTGGCCAAAAACGCCCAAGCCCCGCTGGTGCAATATTCCTTAATTGAAGAAGCCCAAGGCCAACGGCTCTACATTTGGGTGATTCAACCCGATGGGGCGATCGCCTTCCGCAAAACTGACCTCCCCACCACAGTGACCCCACTCAGTGGCAGCCAACAGGCCAGCCGTTCCTTTGCCAACGAACCCTGGTGGACAGGGGGCACCGCCCTCACCCAACTGATCCAACGCAGTCGGGGGGTAAATGACTTTGCCTTCAACACCGCTGCCGCCAATCGCTTGGCTGGCACGTCCAAGCCCGTGGACTATCCCGGTCTGAAACAGCTTTACCAACTATTGATCCAACCGATCGCCGACCTGTTGCCCACCGATCCCAACCAACGGGTGATTCTGATTCCCCACGGTGCCCTCTTCCTGATCCCCTTTCCCGCCCTGATCGACGGTCAGGGTCAGTATTTACTGCAAACCCACACGATTCAAATTGCCCCGTCGATCGAAGTGTTGCAACTAATCCAAGCCCAAAAGGCAGGCAGGCAGGTGAAACAGGCATCTGGCACAGCCTTGGTTGTGGGCAATCCCACCATGCCAAAGGTGGCTGTGCAGCCCGGTGCTCCAGCCCAACCGTTATCACCCTTGCCCTATGCCGAGCAGGAAGCCCGACAAATCGCCCAACTCTTGCAGGTGCAACCGCTGCTGGGATCTGCCGCCACCAAAACCCAAGTGGTGCAACGGATGACCCAAGCGGGACTGATCCATCTGGCTACCCACAGCAAGGCGGATGATCAACAGGGCTTGCAAAGCTGGCTGGCCTTAGCCCCCAATTCCCCCACGGCCACACCGGGGGATGGACTGTTGACAGCGGATGAAATTTTTAATCTGCGGTTGCAGGCGGCGTTGGTGGTGCTGAGTGCCTGCGAAACGGGTCGAGGCAAGCTAACGGGGGATGGGGTGATTGGGTTGTCGCGATCGTTCATGGCTGCTGGGGTGCCCACGGTGGTGGTGTCACTGTGGCCAGTTCCAGACGATTCCACCCAATGGCTGATGACGCGGTTCTACCAAAATATCCACGACGGTATGGGCAAAGCCCAAGCTCTGCGCCAAGCCATGTTACAAACGCTGCCCAAATATCCCGACCCTGTGGCGTGGGGGGCGTTTGTGTTGCTTGGCGAGGGGAATTAACTGACCAGCGGTTGGGGAGCGTGGTTGAGGACGAGGGTTAATAAACTTTCGATAATGCGATCGTTATCAATCGGCATCACATCTTTGCCGAACATAATTTCCTGATTCATCATTTGATAGACCATCGTTCCCACAATCACCCGTGCCGTTGCTTCGGGATCCGCCAGGTGCAGTTCTGGATGCTCGATTAAATAAGCGGTTAAGCGATCGGTGGGCGGTTTAGCAATGGTCGTCAAAAACACCTTAGCCAGTTCTGGGAACCGCCCCGACTCTCCCAGCAATAGGCGATTAAACGTGACATACAGTTCGCTACCCATCATCCGGTTGATCCCAAGGGTAATAAATTCCCGCAACACCTCCGCTGGGTCGCCGTGCATCGGTTGGTCAAAATAATCTTCATACTGCAACCGTGCTATCTGTTGCACCAATTCGTTAAACAACCCTTCTTTGCTTTGAAAATGGCTGTATACCGTTGCCTTCGACACCCCCGCTGCGGCAGCGACCCGATCCATACTGGTGGCCGCATACCCGTGGGTTAAAAATTCCTGCATCGCGCCCTGGAGGATTTTCCCAGCCTTATCGCCCAACCCGTCTAAGGTCAACTCGGATACATTTTGATACCGACACGTGCCGTTTTTCATTTTCGAGTTACTCGTTCCCCACAAATAAATCTAGGGGTAAATGGCCAAAGGTTTCATTAATCCCCTCATCATTGGTGGATTGACAAGACACCAACACCCCACGATGGGAGCCAACATAGGTGTCGGCATAACATAAGCCGGAACGGGGATTGAATTTAATGTAAATCGGTTCGGCAATGGGAGCCAACTGGGGATTAACGGTATACCCCAAGGCGGTGGCGTAGGCTTGCAGGGTGCGTTGCCCTTGTTCCAGTGTATCGGCACAAATCCCTAAGATTTGGTACTGCGATCGCTGACAGATCAACTGTAACGCCTGCCGCACTTGAAGTTGCTCCGTTGGGGACAGTTTGGCGTGCCCCTCCAGACAAGTGAATTGCCGTAATAGGGTTTGGGCTTCGGTCAGGGTGGGGCTGGGAGATGAAGAATCGCTCATAGAGTTGGGTAATAGAGTTGGGGGTAAACAGCGTTGGGATTAAACAGCGGTGGGATTAAAAACGGCTGGAAAAACGGGATCGGCAATCGCGGACGAGCTGCACGGGTGTTCCCAGTTGCCGCAGGGACTTGTCAGTCGTCTGGGATTGGGCTGGGTCGCAGGGGCAGGAACAACCTGTTCTAGAACGATCCTAAATCAATTCTTGAATCAATTCTTGACCGGTACGAGGGGGACTGGCAGTTGTAGATGCAAAGCGGCTTGTTGACTAGCTGTGATGCCCTAGTCGGCTGGATGATTACCGACATTTCACCTGCCAAATTCACGCCCTCTCTAGGGGATTATTTCCGCTGTGGGGTCGTTAACATAGGGTGAGCAAACCTGATCCCCTCCATCAAGCCAAAATCATTCACCATTCACCATTCACCATTCACCATTCACCATTCACTATCCACCATTC
>CAZJZR010000236.1:0-5999 GCA_964550475.1 uncultured bacterium | reverse complement strand
ACCAACCGATCAAACTCTTCGATGTAGGAGTTGCCGGGAGGACGACCAATCTCCGCGCCCAAGTCCACCAACAAATCGGTCAACCACGCCGCATGACGCGCCTCATCGGCCACATGGTGCGACAAATCTTTCATCAACTCCGGTGGCTTACCGTTGAAATATTCGATCACGTTGGTCAAATCCTTACAACTGCGTTGCTCACTGTAGCGATAGCGGTTGAGGGTGATCAGATGAATTTCGCGATCGCGCACCACCTGCGTCAAAACATCACGGGCATCCAACGAACCACGAAACTTGCGGGGATAGGTAACAGCCATTCCAGTCTTGTCCTCTAGCAGCTTTTTTATTGCGTTTTGTAAATCTACTTGGAGATTGTAATACATCTATTTAGATTGTGAAGTTTACAACCCTTGAGAAATTTTGATCAAATCCCCCCCGACCGAACACCTACCACTCTTCTGTAACGGATCTGCAAATAAATAAAATACCCACCAGCGTAGGATGCGTTAGGCTTCAGCCGTAACGCATCATGTTTAAAACTATGGGTACTTTATTTTTACGCTCCTCCCTAACACAAACCAATTCCCCCTTACCTCAGCACACCATAAGCAAATTCTCGCTAAACCATAAGTAGAAACTAGGGAAACAAGTGCAGCTAAGCCAAACTGTTCTTCCCAAACCTCCCTATAATGATTTGGAGTGTAAACATTGATTTCACGGCTAAATTCGGAGTTTCACTCCGGTTTACCTCAGCCTCATCGTCGAGTTGACAGTCGAGCACGGCAGCGATCGCGGCTCAGTTCGGTTGCTCAACGTAGAGTCCTTTTCCTCACAGAAAGGGATCTGACAAGTCGGGTATAGTAGTTTTGACTTTCGGTAGCGGGCGTTAACGTGTTTGTTCTAAGCGGCTACGAGTATTTTCTAGGATTCCTTATCATTTGCAGCCTCGTGCCAATTTTGGCCTTGGGTGCATCGGCTCTCTTCCGTCCCCGCCGTCGGGGTCTAGAGCGGCGAACCACCTATGAATCTGGGATGGAACCCTTCGGTGGTGCCTGGATTCAATTCAATATTCGCTACTACATGTTTGCCCTCGTTTTCGTCATTTTTGACGTGGAAACGGTTTTCCTCTACCCCTGGGCGGTGGCCTTTAACCGACTGGGTGTACTGGCATTCATCGAAGCGGTTGTGTTCATCGCAATTCTGGTTGTAGGACTGGTTTACGCCTGGAGAAAAGGAGCACTGGAATGGTCGTAAATTCTAACGCGATGAAGGGAATGGGGCTTGACCCAGACGCAGAGCGGATTATGAATCCGGCGGGCGTGCCCCAAGTTACCCAAGACCTGTCAGAAAACGTAATTCTGACGACTGTGGATGACCTCTACAACTGGGCAAGGTTGTCCAGTTTGTGGCCGCTACTCTACGGTACCGCCTGCTGCTTTATCGAATTTGCAGCTTTGATTGGTTCCCGGTTTGACTTTGACCGCTTCGGTCTAGTCCCCCGTTCCAGCCCCCGCCAAGCGGATCTGATCATCACCGCTGGCACCATCACCATGAAAATGGCTCCGGCCTTGGTGCGGTTGTATGAACAAATGCCCGATCCCAAGTACGTGATCGCCATGGGAGCTTGCACCATCACCGGCGGCATGTTTAGCTCTGACTCACCCTCCGCTGTGCGGGGCGTGGACAAGCTGATCCCCGTCGATGTCTACATCCCTGGTTGCCCACCCCGACCGGAGGCGATTTTTGACGCAATTATCAAATTGCGGAAGAAAGTGGCGGGTGAATCCTTCCAAACCCGGACGCTCTACGACCAAGCCAACCGCTACTACAGCGTCACCCACGAAATGAAAGCCGTGGAACCTATCCTCACGGGTGAATACATCCAAGCGGCAACGCGGCAAACGCCACCCAAGGAATTGGCAGCGGCGATCGGGATGCCCATTCCTCCAGCATTGCTAACCTCGCAGGTGGAGGGTGTAAGCCGTGGCTGAAGAAACCCAAGCAATTGTCCAGGCGGGTAAAATCTCCAAGTGGCTGACTGAAAACGGCTTTGGGCACGACTTACTCGAAGCCGACCACCTGGGTGTGGAAGTGATTAAAGTGGATGCAGATTTTCTGCTGCCCATCTGCACCGCGTTGTATGCCTATGGCTTCAACTACTTGCAATGCCAAGGTGCCTATGACATGGGTCCCGGTGGCGAGTTGGTGACTTTTTATCACCTGGTTAAGCTGAGCGATTCCGCTAGTCGCCCCGACGAAATCCGCATCAAGGTATTTCTCCCGCGTGCAAATCCCACCGTTCCCTCCGTGTACTGGATTTGGAAAGCCGCCGATTGGCAAGAGCGGGAATCCTACGACATGTACGGCATCATCTACGAAGGGCATCCTAACCTAAAGCGGATTCTGATGCCGGAAGATTGGGTGGGCTGGCCCCTCCGCAAGGATTACATCTCTCCCGACTTCTATGAGTTGCAGGATGCTTACTAGATAGGGGCAAATGGCCATTTGCCCCTACGAATAACCAAAGACCTCGGCTTTCTATGTCATCAGAAAACTGAGGTCTTTTTTAACGTCAGTTCGACAAACGGGCTGTTTGGGGATTTTCGCATTGTTGCCTTACATCCGTTGCAACACCGGAATCCCCAGCAACGACAGACCCAATTGCAAGGTACGGGCGGTGAGGTCACACAGCACTAAGCGAGAGGTACGGAAGGGTTCTTCGGCATTCAGCACGGGACAGCCCCGGTCTTTGTCATAGAACTGATTGAACTTTTGGCTGAGTTCAAACAAGTATTGGCAGAGGCGATTGGGTAACAAATCCCGCTCCACTTCGCTGAGGATTTCGTCCAGTTGCAGCAGATGTTTGGCCAGGGTGAGTTCGGTGTCGTGTTGTAAGAGAATCCGGGCATCGGCAGGTAAGTGGTCGAAGTCGATGCCCCCTTTACGGCTAATGCCCTGGATGCGGGCATAGGCATAGAGCATGTAGGGCGCGGTGTTGCCCCGCAAGTCCAGCATTTTGTCGAAGCTGAAGATGTAGTTGCTGGTGCGGTTTTGGCTGAGGTCAGCGTATTTCACCGCCCCTAGCCCAATCGCCTGGGAGACGCGATCGATAAACTCCTCGGTTTCTTGCCGTTCCTCGGTCTGCAAGCGGGTTACCAAATCAGTCCGGGCACGCAACACCGCTTCATCCAGTAAATCGCGCAACCGCACTGTCTCCCCAGCACGGGTTTTCAACTTCTTGCCATCTTCCCCCTGCACCAGACCAAAGGGGACATGGACAATCTCCACCGCATCAGTGAGCCATCCGGCTTTCCGTGCCACTGCAAACACCTGAGCAAAATGGTTTGCCTGTCCGGCATCGGTTACATAAATAATCCGGGTTGCGCCATCTTGCTGGATGCGGTAACGGATGGCCGCTAGGTCAGTGGTAGCGTAGTTGAAGCCGCCATCGCTTTTCTGCACAATCAGTGGCAGTGGATCGCCATCCTTATTAGTGAAGCCATCGACAAAGACGCACTGCGCCCCCGCGTCTTCCACCAACAGCCCTGTATCGGCCAGATCAGTGACGACGTTGGTCAGCAAGGGATTGTAGAAAGATTCACCCCGCTCGTGTAGGTGGATGTCAAGCAAGTCATAAATCACCTGAAACTCGCGACGGGATTGGTTACACAGCAGTTGCCATGCGGTGCGACTTTCGGGATCGCCAGCTTGCAACTTCACCACTTCTTCGCGAGCCGTGGTTTGGAAGTGCTCGTCGGCATCAAACCGTTGTTTGGCCTGTTTATAAAAGGCGACTAAATCACCCAGATCAATCGCGTCGGCGGTGGTGAGGGCTTGGGGGCACACTTCCCGCAGGTAGGTGATCAACATGCCAAATTGGGTACCCCAGTCGCCCACATGATTGAGCCGCAGCACGTCATGCCCTTGGAATTCTAAAATCCGGGCGATGGAGTCACCGATGATGGTGGAGCGCAGGTGGCCGGCGTGCATTTCTTTGGAGATGTTAGGACTGGAAAAGTCCACAATGATCCGCTGAGGCTGGGGGGTGGGGGGAATGCCGAGGCGGGAGTCGGTTTGGATCGCTTGCAGTTGGTGTTCTAGATAAACGGTTTTTAAGCGCAGGTTGATGAAGCCAGGACCCGCGATCGCCAACGGTTCGCAAATCTCGCCCAAAACTCCAGCAGCGTTTAAGTGATCCACCAATTGTTCGGCGATCGCCCGTGGGGGTTTGCCCAATTTTTTCGACAGGGACATGGCCACATTGGCTTGGTAATCGCCAAATTTGGAATTGCTGGCAGGTACGACGAGGGGGTCAGTTCCGGCCAACTCTGCCCCAAAGGCGGCGATCATCGCCTGGTCAAATTGTTGGCGAATTGTCTGTAGCGTTGAATTCATGGATGGGAAAACCCAGACTGTTCATCAAAAAAAGCACCTCTTTCAGGATACTGTTCAGACTGAACAACTGGGTCGATTGCTGGCGATTGATTTAGAGGGCGGTTTACAAGTTGATTTTTCGTGCGCCTCGCGTACAAAAAATCAACCTGCGAGGTAACTGCCCAGGTTGACTAAGGCTCGATTGCTGAATCTACAAGGGTTGGGTTCCCCAACCCCTACAATTGCAGCATCGATCCCGGTTGTAGGGGCGCGGTTTCCGCATCCTTGATCTGACACCTGGGCAGTTTTCGAGACTACTGTTACAGTCTTTTAGTACGACTTACAGTCTTTTAGTACGATCGCGGTTAATTCTGCTGATACCAGAAATAGGTGGCCATGGGGATGACGGTGGCAGCAATCAACAGACCCACCACCCAAACGGTGGCGTTGGCATCGTCGGTGTCTTCGGCTTTGGTAAAGGTGGAGTCAGCATTGACGGCAGCAATCACTGGGGGGCCGGGGTCGGGTTCGCCAGACAGGACAGCCACGAGGCGATCGCCCGCTGCCAAAACGGCTTGGTTATACTTGTCGCCCTGTTGCAACGGAATCATCATCGTTTCCTCCACCACACTTTGGGCGATGGAGTCGGTCACTAATTTAGCCGCTTCAGTTCCGACATGAATGGCGGCATTGTTAGTCAAATTATCCAGCAGGATCAGGGTTTCGTTGGCTTGACTTTCGGAGGTGGGAAACCATTTGGCAAACACCTTATCCGTTAGCCCTTGGATGGTTTCTTCGTAGTCCAAGCGGCGCACAGTGACAAACCGGACTTCTTGCCCTGTTTGGCTGGCCAGATTTTTGAACGCGCCCACCAGTTGGTTCTCAGTGGCTCGACTCAGCACTTCCGCTTGGTCGATGATCCAGGTGGGTTCGCCTGCACCGATTTGGGGAATGTCATACACGCCCGTGGCATAGGCGGGGGTTGGCAGTGCCAATTGGACGAGGAGGGCGATCGCAACTATCCCTAGGGCAAGGGGCAAGTCCACCCAGCGGCGGATTGAGGTTTTGATGGAGTGAAGGAGGTGTCCCATACCAAAATGATCCTAATAAATCAGCGATTGATTCAGTGATTAAAAAATCAATTTCAAACGGATTACTTCAAATGGATTGCTTTGAACCACGTTCAACGGCCAATCCCATACCTTAAAAATAGCGGGTGGCGTAGCGTTCCTCCGCCCACGGTTCGCCTCGATGGTGATACCCATTGCGCTCCCAAAAGCCGAGGGCAATGCTATCGAGGAACTCTAAGCCGCGAATCCACTTGGAACTTTTCCAGGCATACAGATGGGGTACCACAAGGCGCATGGGGCCACCATGGTCTGCTGGCAAGGGTTCGTCAAAGAGGGTATGGGCAAAGAAATTCTCGTCTTGGAGGAAATCATCGAGAGCGATGTTGGTTGTATAGCCCCCATAACAATGCTGCATCACATGGATCGCCTGGGGATCAACATCGACCAAGGCCATCAAATCCGTCACCTTGACCCCGCGCCACTTCACATCTAATTTTGACCACGTGGTGACGCAGTGGAAATCCGCCGTGAAGTCATGCTGCGGCAAAGCCATAA
>CAZJZR010000235.1:3842-6011 GCA_964550475.1 uncultured bacterium | reverse complement strand
CAATTCATCCAACTCTTAGCTCATCCCTAAATTCAGCAACGCCACTTTTCTTATGGGGTCTTATGGGGGGATGTGAACGGTTACATTAATTAATTTGTATGCGATTAATACTTCCGCTCCTGCGGTTGGAACATCGTCACCACCACAGGCATCGGACGAATATCGATCCCGGCGGGGGAATAGTAAGCCAAGGTATGGTTGAGGAAATTCACGTCATCGCGATTGGGGAAATCCTCTCGGGCGTGGGAGCCTCGGCTTTCTTGGCGATTCAACGCCGAGAACAAAATCACCTCACCCACCACCATCAAACTCTGTAATTCCAACGCCTCAATTAATTCCGTATTCCAACAGTTGCCCTGATCGTCCAAGCGGACTTGGCTGTAGCGGTGTTGGATCTCCCGCAGTTTGTTCAGCCCCTCCCGCATCACTGCTTCCGAGCGGAACACGCCGCAATACTCGGTCATGCAGTCCTGATAGGCTTGGCGCACCTCGGCGATCCGGTACTGCCCCCGTTGATCCAGCAGCGATCGCAATTGACTCTTAGCTTCCTTCAGGTAACGGGCTTCGTCCACATCGGGCAGTTTGCGATCCAGGACGTAACGGGCGATCGCGGCTCCCGTCCGTCGGCCATAGACCACACACTCCAGCAACGAATTACTGCCTAAGCGATTCGCCCCATGCACCGACACACAGGCCGCTTCCCCCGCCGCAAAAAAGCCATCCACCAACTCCTCTGGGCTGCGGCGCACCCGGCCATCGGTATTCACCGGAATCCCGCCCATGGAATAGTGGACAGTGGGACGCACGGGCATCGGCTCATGCACCGCATCCACCCCCACCAACCGATGTGCCTCCTCCCAACAGAAGGGAATGCGGCTCATAATTTTTTCTCGCCCCATGTGGCGCAAGTCCAAATATACAAACGGGCCACCCGCTGACCCATCCGGATGCACCCCCCGACCAGCGCGAATCTCCTGGGCGATCGCCCGTGAGGTAATATCCCGTGGAGCCAACTCCATTCGACTGGGGGCATAGGTCTGCATAAACCGCTCCCCTTCGCTGTTGATTAGGTACGCCCCTTCCCCGCGCACCGCCTCGGAAATCAACACGCCGACCGGATACAACCCCGTGGGATGAAACTGGACAAACTCCATATCCTCCAGCGGCAACCCGGCCAGAGCCGTCATTGCCAAGCCATCGCCTGTGGACGCATAATCATTCGATGTGGTGTTGTACACCCGCCCATAGCCGCCCGTGGCAAACATCACCGCCTTGGCTCGCACCACTTGCAAACTGCCATCCAGCAAGTGATACATCACCACACCCTTCGCCTGCCCATCCTCCAAAATCAGGCGCATCACATACCACTCGTCATACACCGTCACCCCGTAGCGCATCAGATTGGTGATCAACTCATGCAGAATGGCGTGGCCTGTTTTGTCAGCGGCGTAACAGGTGCGGTTGTGGGAATGTCCACCAAAGGCACGTTGAGCAATCCGACCATCGGGCAGCCGGGAAAACAACACCCCCATGTGCTCCAAATCAATCACCACATCCGGAGCTTCTTGAGTCAGAATGGCGACGGCATCTTGGTCAGCTAAATAGTCGGAACCCTTGACGGTATCAAAGGCGTGGCGTTCCCAACTGTCTGCTGTATCGACATTGCGTAAGGTGGCCGCAATCCCCCCCTGTGCGGCGACGGAGTGGGAGCGGATGGGATGGGTTTTGGCGACCAGTCCCACACTTAAATTCGGGGCGGTACGGGCAATTTCTAACGCGGCACGGGAACCCGCTAAACCGCCACCGACAATAATGACATCGTGTTCCAGCATGATTTGCAGAGGGAGGAAGGAGAGATAGGGTTGGCACAGTTCCTATCCTGACCTAATCTCTCGCCTTCTCCCCAAAAGCTAAGGAAGTTCTTCAAGATCGCTCTCGTCTTGCTGCGTTCAGTGAACTAAAAGCGCGACCGAAACCGCTTACGACGACGGGCGATCGCCTTCCGCTTTTCTTTCTCTAACGGCGTTTCAAAATGCCGATTTTTGCGGATATCGGCATAAATCCCTGCCCGCGATACTTGCCGCTTAAACCGACGCAAGGCCGATTCAATATTTTCGTTTTCGCCCAAAATCACCTGGGTCATTAGGTCTGCTCCTTATTGAAATGAAC
>CAZJZR010000235.1:0-3742 GCA_964550475.1 uncultured bacterium | reverse complement strand
TCGTTTTCGCCCAAAATCACCTGGGTCATTAGGTCTGCTCCTTATTGAAATGAACATGAGTGAGACAAATATTCGACCGATTAATATTAGAGATCGCTGTAATTTGGAGCAATAAAACCGTGAAATAATCTAATTCTTCTCAAGAATTATTGATAATTTGACCATGCACAAATGTAACCGTTCACATCCCCCCAAGGAAAAAGTGTTGCGGACTACGCCCGCTTGTTCCTCCCCTGACGAGAAGTGAAAGGTTACGCACAAATTACCGTAATTTGAATTGGTTATCGTCCAATTATTTAACAGAAATCTTCAAGAAAACGGTTATAGCTCTTTTCAAACAGTCTCGGAGAGGGTGTTTGAAAAGTTGATTTTTCCTGTGCCCCGCACACGAAAAATCAATCTTCTAGACCACTTTTCAAACAGTCTCTGAGATTGACATTGGATCAAAAAGGCCATTATGCGGGGCAATTCGACCCGAAAGCAGCCCTAAAATCGAATAGGGCTTTATGCTTTTTGATCCACTGAATTTGTGTAGCTGTACACAGTCAAAAAAGTCTATGGTCGTTTGCGTCGGTGTGGGCAATAGCCCATACCATTACAAAAACGAAAACTCTGGGGTTCCCTTGAAACCAAGGAAACCCCAGAGTTTCAAAACTGCTCATTCAAGTTCAGCACCACGAGCCGATATACAGGTTTAACAACTGCATGACTCGCCTAAACCAGAATTTAATAGTGATGATCTAATTCTAATAGTGACGATTTAGTAGCGACGATTACCACCGCGATTGTTGCTCCAACCACCGCCAGCGGGTTTGCGTTCTTCACGGGGACGAGCTTTGTTGACCTTCAGATCACGCCCCATCCACTCAGCTCCATCGAGAGCTTCGATCGCGGCGTTTTCTTCAGCATCTTCACTCATTTCAACAAATGCAAAGCCACGCATCCGCCCCGTTTCCCGATCGGTTGGTACTTGAACCCGCTTGACTGTGCCGTATTCACTGAAAACGCCAACCAAATCTTCTTGGGTCACGGAGTAGGCGAGGTTACCGACATAAATGGACATTAACATGCCTCCAAATTGAAAAAAGTCACTGAGAAGGGAATTCGGAGGCAAAATTGCTTGAACACTGAAGACAAACCGCACAGCCGAACGAAATTCTCATCCCTAACCGTAGCACATGCGTCTCTGATTAGGGGGTTGGAACAATCAACTCAACAGAAATTAACTTGAACGCAACAAAAATTAATTACTGATGGAATATAGATAGAAATAAAAAGAGATTGAATTGATCTTGAACACCTAGAAAACTAGGCTTTGGGAACAGTTCAATCTCTGAATTGAAAATCAGATGACGATGAATCAATGTGTGTTTGTGTAACTAATTGCAATGATTTGTGAGCCAAGTATTACAACTTGTTTTGGAAGTTGCGGGAGCCTTGATATCCCGATAAATCAGCCAATTTATTCAAATCTTGGACACCGGGATAAATTTGACCGTTGATTTCCCAGGTGGGAAATCCGGTGATATTTGCCGCTTTACATAACCCAGGTTGGGCGTTTTGTCCATCCTCAGCACATTCAATGTAGGGGACAATCTTATTAGCTTCTTTGCCCAACAATTCCTTTTGGTCGTGACAGTGGGGGCACCAATAGGCACCATACATTTTTGCCCCAACTTGTTTTAAGTGCCGTGCTAGTTCAATCTCTGCGCTACCGGATGTAGCAACCACAGGTGGCGGTGCATTGCCAACGACACTGGGAGTTGCCCCAGGGGTGTAGTTAACCGTGGAGTAAATGCCAAGTGTGCTGATTAAGGCCACCATGGCGGTAGCAATACCAATCAGCATAATTTGACCGAGGCTTTCCCACTCGCGGCCAATTAATACCAAGACGAGCAATCCGACCGAGGTGATGGCTGAGGCAATACAGTACACACAACCAGCTTTGATCACTGCTGCTAGCAAGTACATCAGGTAGCCGCTAAATACGGCCATAGCGGTTGCACCAATTAACAAGAACAACCAGGTCCAGTGATTAACCAGATTGCGGAGTTCTTTTTGTTCGTCTGGGTCGAGTGCAAACGGAGCTAAGGCAAACAGAACCATGCTGACGTAAGCCAAGAAGCCAAACAGTGGCAATGGCAGGCCGAACACGGAGGCATACGGACTGGATAAAACTTTGTCGCAATTTAAGACGGCTGCCAACTGACCAGTTGGACAGATAGTGTGCCACCCAAAAAACTTGGAGAGGGTGAGGTAGCCCGTGTTAAGTGCACCAAGGGTGGCGACCCCCGCCAGTAGGGGGCGGGACATGCGATGAATCCAGGGAATCTGTCGGCGACGGCTCATGGCAATTTCCAAGTTTTGTGGTCGTATGCTAGCTATCTAGCTTATAGATTAATCTTTAGTTTGGGCGATCGGGGAGGGGAAATACGCAGAAAAATAATTTCGGTGGTGCTGAATAGCAGGATGAATTGGAACGAAGTTCCAATTCATCCAACTTCTAATTCATATCTTGATTCAGCAACGCCATAATTTCTTGTAGATATGCAAGATATGCAAACTGCTATGGCAACTATGGCGACTATGGCGACTTGCTGTGATGTCAGCATCGGCTCGTGGATTTAATCAAACCGCAAACTGTACGGGCGTAACCGTTCACTGCCCGTCAGGGGAGTGAACGGTTACCTACGGGCAGGTTTTAGCCTGCATGATTCACGACAGGTTGCCTGATGCCTCGAATGTCTTGGCTTGTTTAGGCCATATACACTCTATAAATGAATTCCCCTGGTTAGTTGCGCTAGGTTAGTTGCGCTGTGGCGGATTGGGAGCGGTATAAAACCGCTCTAGGGTGAGTAGTTGCCAGACGAGGCGCGATCGCACCACCACCACCACCACTACCAAGCCAACTAAAATACCAGCACGTACCCAATGCGCCACCGTCCACTCCAAGCTGCCGAGGTAATGGGAGCCTAACAAAATCACATGGGTGGCACACAGGAGCAGAGCAGGCAGTCCCAACAGGTGTAAGCGTCGCCACGATGTCCCCAGTTGTTTGACCCAGCGATCGCTACTGGTAATCGCCATCGGGATCATCGCTGTAAATGCTAAGATCCCTGCCCCCATGCCAACTTGGTGGATCGGCAACATGAACGGGATCGCTGTCAGATTCCAGTCGAGGGCGTGATCCAGCATATGCAACAGATGGGCAAAGGATAGGACAAATGCCGCCACCCCCACCGCCCGCCGATAGCGCAACAGTCCTGCCCACAGGTTGCTCAACGGACGCGCTACCAAAGCCAACATCAGACACACCAAAGCGGCATGACCCGTGTAGTCCACCATCTGACTGCTCCGCGCCAGCGTCAGGATGCCGATCGCCAAGGTGACCCAACCACCGAGTTGAAACAATTGACTGCGGCGATCGGCACTCATGCGGGTGGCCGATACGCCAATTCCCACCATGGGCGGCAACGTCCCCAACCCAAAGGCCAGCATAATCCCCGCCCCTCGCCACAGATCCCCGGTTTCCGCCGCCTTGACTTGGGCGGTATATAAAAATCCGCAGGGAATTAGCCCCCACAATAACCCTAGGGCAAGCGGCATCCCCCAATCGGCGCGATGGGCGACCTTATCCATTACCGTGACTAACCGTTGGTGGGTTTGCGGCTGTAATAAGGGATGGAAAAACGGTACTTGGGGCAACAGTTGGGGATTAATTTGGTTTAACCCTAGCCAGATC
>CAZJZR010000234.1:4066-6014 GCA_964550475.1 uncultured bacterium | reverse complement strand
TGAGTAACGCTAGAGCCGCTGTGAATGCGTTGGGCACCCTCCGCACCTTCGCTGAAGTGGCAGAAGAACGCGGCGTACCGATTGAAAATCTTTACATCTAAAATCTGACGGGTAAATGCCATGAGACTAAATGATGCAGTACCCCAACCGGGTTCTCGGAAACGTCGCCGTCGGATTGGGCGCGGAATTTCTGCTGGTCAGGGAGCCAGTGGTGGTTTTGGAATGCGGGGGCAAAAATCCCGTTCCGGTCGGGGCACTCGCCCTGGGTTTGAAGGGGGGCAAATGCCCTTGTACCGCCGAATTCCCAAGTTGAAGCATTTTCCCTTGGTGAATCGGCAGGAATACACCGTCATCAATGTCGGTAAGTTGGCGACTTTGCCCGCTAACAGTCAAGTGTCTTTGGAATTCCTCTTGGATGAAGGAATTTTAACCACCAATGATGGGCCATTAAAGGTATTGGGTAATGGTGAATTAGCGGTTGCCCTGACGGTGACAGCCGCTGCCTTCACAACCAGTGCCCGTGCCAAAATCGAAGCGGCTGGCGGCTCCTGCGTGACCCTGTAGGGATGAGTACCGGAACTGACGAGTAGCAGAACTACATTGGCCAAGCAGAGTTGTGTTTCTTGTAAATGGGTGTGCGGGCGATCGCTCGCCACCCATTTTTAGTGTTCAGGCTCTGTTTGATTACCAGGGCAATTCATCTTTTCATTCACGAGAGTCTTTACAATAAAGGGATGGTTCCGTTCTTGCCTCTGTCTCAAAAGGGAATTTTCAACCCTGAGCTAAATTTGAGCAAAATTGAGAATAACCGAAACAAAATTTATTAATGTGGTAATTAATCGCAATTCCACCGACTCAACAGCAGTTTTTCCCTGCCCATTGGTCGTTAATCATCCGTTTATCTCTGGATTACTGAGCTAAATTTTTTGGTTTGAATCTTTTAGTTTGTCCCAGTCACAAGGTAAGTCCCTGATATGGTGGTCAGTCGCTCTAAAACTCCAACCGCCCAGGAAACCTTTGCCCAGATGGCTCAAGCCGCCGGATTGCGGGGTCGCCTGCTGGTTACCATCGGTCTCCTGATTTTGATTCGTTTGGGCATTCACTTGCCCGTTCCTGGCATTGACCGTGTGGCCTTTGCTCAAAATATTCAAAATAGCCCTGTTATTGGTTTTTTGGATATCTTCTCCGGTGGTGGACTTTCAGCCATCGGCATTTTTGCCCTAGGGATTTTGCCGTATATTAATGCCTCCATCATCATTCAGCTTCTCACCTCGGCAATCCCCAGCTTGGAGGATTTGCAAAAAAATGAAGGGGAAGCGGGACGACGAAAAATTTCGCAAATTACCCGTTATGTGGCTCTGGCTTGGGCAATCATCCAGAGCATTGGCGTGTCGATTTGGGTATCGCCCTTTGCCGTTGGTGAACTGAACTTCTGGTTCTACGCCCAAACCACGATCGCCCTCGTCGCGGGTTCCATGTTTGTCATGTGGCTGGGCGAACTGATCACCGAGCGTGGCATTGGTAACGGTGCCTCGTTGTTGATTTTCGTCAACATCGTGTCCACCTTGCCCCGTTCTATTGGCCAAACCTTGGATCTAGCCCAAAGCGGCGATCGCGGTGTAGTTGGCGGCGTAATCGTCTTGCTGGCGGTTTTCTTGGTAATGATTGTTGGTATTGTCTTTGTCCAAGAAGGCACCCGCCGCATCCCGATCATTTCTGCCCGTCGGCAAGTGGGTAAACGCACCTATATGGAGCGCAGCAGTTACTTGCCCCTGCGGCTCAACCAAGGTGGCGTGATGCCGATCATCTTTGCTTCAGCAGTACTGATTCTGCCCGCTTCATTGGCGCAATTTACCCAAAATCCGGTTCTGGCTCAGGTCTCCACCTATCTGAGTCCCAACGGCCCCACCCCTTGGCTGTATGCGATCGCCTACCTGGTGATGATCCT
>CAZJZR010000234.1:0-3966 GCA_964550475.1 uncultured bacterium | reverse complement strand
GTCCCAACGGCCCCACCCCTTGGCTGTATGCGATCGCCTACCTGGTGATGATCCTGTTCTTCAGCTATTTTTATGCGTCGCTGATCGTCAATCCCGTGGATATGTCGCAAAACCTCAAGAAAATGGGGTCCAGCATTCCCGGCATCCGTCCAGGTAAAGCCACCAGCGAATACGTGGAACGAGTCTTAAACCGTCTCACTTTGCTCGGTGCTGTCTTCCTCGGTTTAGTGGCGATTATCCCCACCGCCGTTGAAGGGGCAATTCAAGTCCGCACCTTCCAAGGCTTAGGTGCCACCTCATTGCTGATTTTGGTGGGTGTGGCGATCGACACCGCCAAGCAAATCCAAACCTATGTCATCTCCCAACGCTATGAAGGAATGGTAAAACAAGAGTGACCCGACTGATTTTTTTAGGCCCACCGGGAGCTGGGAAAGGCACCCAAGCCCAAATCTTAGCCAGCACATTGCAAGTCCCCCATATTTCCACTGGGGATATTCTCCGAGCCGCTGTCAGTGATAAAACCGATTTGGGTATGAAGGCACAAGCCTACATGGATCGGGGAGAACTCGTACCCGACGATCTCGTATTGGATATGATTCGGGAACGGCTGGCTCAGGATGACGTGAAACCGGGCTGGATTTTGGATGGCTTTCCCCGGAATGTCCCCCAAGCCATTGCCTTAAATAAGGTATTAGAGGAGATCAATCAAGCCTTTGATCGTGTGATTAACTTCAATGTGCCCGATGAAGCCATCATTGTGCGGCTGCTGGCCAGAGGCCGGAAAGACGACAGTGAATCGGTGATTCGCAGACGCTTAGAAGTCTATCGCGAACAAACGGCTCCATTGATTGACTTTTACCAAACCCAAATTATCACGGTGGACGGCAACCGTCCGATGGAAGAAGTCACAGCGGCACTGAAACAGGTCGTGGTTGGCTAAGCGGCCTCTAGTGGTTGACCAATTGGCGATTTCCACCTCATAGCCGTAGTCACATGAGATTCTGGGATCCGTGCGAGCGGTTGTAAAAATATACGTTCATCGTTTTAACTCTCTGAAAAACCTTCGTGAATTCTTTGTGACTTGGTGTCTTAGTGGTTAATCCAACCTTTACCACCAAGTCACTAAGACTCCAAGGATACACAAAGGAAACTGAGTGAGTTCTTTGAAGTTATTGCTTGACAAGCTAGAAGGTCAGCCCTCCAAACGTGACACAACGCCAGAGCTTTCTGGTTGAGTTCCGCAAACTTAGGGGCGGGTTGAGCCAAGCAAGGTTTGCTAGAGTGGTTCATTCCACGACAGAACCCGCTCTTATATAGATCTATGGATACGGCTTAAATCTATGCCAGGATGCATTAACCACTCGGACGGGTGCTGACCGATTGGCCACGTTATATGGGCAGAGGTGTAGGGACATGATTAACGAGCAAGTCCCGATTCGTCAGCCATTATTGACAAATGTTGGACAGAATATCCGGCAGATTGCCGATAATTCCGCTAGATTAACAGCATCAGCTTAAAATGTGTTAATGTGACAGGCCGTTTAATATCTATTTGGTGTAGTGATTTGGTGCTAAGTCCAAACTGGATCGCCAGTTGGTCTGCCCACCCTATGCCAAGCCTCTATAAACCGTTTTAAGATTCAGTTACAACGTTGATTTCAGGAGGTTACTGATTGTCAAAACAAGATTTGATTGAAATGGAAGGTACGGTTACCGAATCCTTGCCCAATGCGATGTTTCGCGTGGACTTGGACAATGGCTTTAACGTGCTGGCGCACATTTCCGGCAAAATCCGCCGCAACTATATCAAGATCCTACCGGGCGATCGCGTCAAGGTAGAACTGACTCCCTACGACCTCACCAAAGGTCGGATCACCTACCGCCTACGGAAGAAATAGGCCAGGGCACCGCCGTAGTCGGCTGAAAACGTCAGCCACAAATTGACAATTTATAGCCAAATTGCTAATTTGTGAGTTTGACTTTGCCCCAATTACTTGCTAGGATATCTGTTTTGTAGTCTTGCCAGTGTTAGGCATGAAAGTTCGAGCGTCTGTCCGTAAAATTTGCGAAAAATGCCGCGTAATCCGTCGTCGCGGCAGAGTGATGGTGATTTGTTCTAACCCGAAGCATAAACAGCGTCAGGGGTAGTTTCCTATTGTCCGGATGCAGGTTGGAGATGATGAATCATCCAAGCAACCCTGCATTATTGCTTTCTTTGGGTATTGCCGTTCTTGGTCTGACAGCCCAGTGCTTACGTCGAGATATCTACGTTCAGACGGTCTAGCCACGGAAGTAGGGGATCAAAGGACTAATCCTCAATACTCACCATCTCAGTTATGAATGATGATTATTGCTGATTTAGTTCTTCCCTGTGGCATCAACTGTTACAACTAGCTGTCATCAACGCTCACCGTTGACACCACAGAACAATTGATTCAACCAAATTGACTCACAATTAGTTGGATAAGCTAACTCAATTGCTCAGGCTGTTTCACCTCACAACGGTTCAGCCAGTGATCAACAATTGATTGCTTTAGCTTCTGGCTAATTGATATTGCATGTAGATGGGGAGAAAAAGAGTTGGCACGTATTGCTGGGGTAGACCTGCCAAGGGATAAGCGGGTCGAAATTGGTCTGACTTACCTTTATGGAATTGGGCTAACCCGTTCCAAGGAAATTCTGGCCGCAACAGGGATTAACCCTGATACACGAGTAAAAAATCTAACGGATGCTGAAGTCGCTGCCCTACGGGAAGCTGTAGAAGGCAACTACCAAGTTGAAGGGGATTTGCGACGGTTGGAAGCGATGAACATCAAGCGATTGATGGACATTGGCACCTACCGGGGGCGGCGGCATCGCCTAGGGCTGCCTGTGCGCGGTCAACGTACCCGCACCAATGCTCGGACGCGCCGTGGTGGTCGTCGCACGGTGGCTGGTAAGAAAAAGCCAGCCGCTAAGAAGTAAGACTGTCGTGAGGCTGTGTTGGGTCTCGGTGGCCGCTTGAGGGCGATCGCCATTCACTCACTCAACGGTCACGTCAGTGGACACTTCAGCCGATCAGTCAAGGTTTAAGCCGATGAGAGGTTTAAACCCATGTGGAACTGTAGTGGGTACGTCCTGCCAAACCAGTCCACTTGTGTATCGCAATCAACGGGTTTTCCAGTTACGTTTTACGCTATTTGAGAGATTGAAGTCATGGCGCGACAACCGACCAAGAAAACTGGTCCTAAGAAGCAAAAACGGAATGTTCCCAGTGGGGTGGCTCATATTCAGTCCACCTTCAACAACACAATTGTGACCATTACCGATGTCAACGGTGAAGTCATTTCTTGGGCTTCTGCTGGTTCCAGCGGATTCAAAGGAGCCAAGAAAGGGACTCCATTCGCGGCTCAAACGGCGGCTGATAATGCAGGTCGTCGAGCCACTGAACAAGGGATGCGTCAGATTGAAGTTATGGTCAGTGGGCCAGGCGCGGGTCGGGAAACCGCCATCCGGGCACTGCAAGGGGCTGGTTTAGAAATCACCCTAATCCGCGATGTGACTCCCATTCCTCACAATGGTTGTCGTCCCCCCAAACGGCGGCGCGTGTAATCCAATCCACTAAACCGTCTAAACCGCTAATACGTTATCAAAATCGGGTTTTATCCTGTAACCTATCTCGATTCGTGATAGGTGAATCATTGTGAAAGGGGGTCATACTCCCTCATCCACAGAGTAGCGGTTAACTGAAGGCTGAACTGGCTAATTTAGTCATCCAAACCTCTAGCCATCCAAATAGTTAAAGCTGATCAAGCCTGCATGTTTGAGTTGACTTAGGTGTTTGAATTGAGAGTTTTCAGTTCAGTGATTAATCGCAAATGAGTTGTTCAGGGCTATTTGGATAATGCTGATGCCCATCAGTCATTCCAACGGCTACAGGTAATTGCTGAGGCGAAGGCTATAGAGCCTCAAAGGGAGAGAAGAAGG
>CAZJZR010000233.1:0-6015 GCA_964550475.1 uncultured bacterium | reverse complement strand
CCGCCCCCACAACAACCTTTTTGATCTACTGAGTCTCTACGGTGATTTATCGCTGGGGTTTAGATCGACTAAACCAACCGTTAACCTCTCGGACGGGGATGACGAATTGGCAACGTTAGGGGCTAATTACATAGCCGATGACACTACGCCCACCCTAACGCAAGCGGCTATATAGTTGATAGTTGAAGTAATCGTTCCGCGATCGCCACTGGTTACTATGGCACGCCCTCCCCTGCTGGATAAAAACCAAAGCTATACCTTTAGCAAATACTTTGAGTTGACCGCAGACCCAGAGGATATCTTTGCTGAGCTAGGAGCCACACTCCAAAAAAAAGCCTTACAACTGCCGACAACCGCTATCCAGCTTGAGTTCTTGCCCGACTTAGCAAAACGCTTAATCCAAACCCTAGAACTGGTGGATTTGACATCTGAAATTGCTCGTCGGGAAACCTTGATCGCTCCAGTGCTGTTAGCCGTGTGTGCCCAAGCCCATCAACCGCTAAAAATTGAATACCAAATTGAGGCGAGTCCATGGTTACGGGGCAATGTCGATTATTTTATTCCCAGCCAGCAAAATTTATTAATCATTGAAGCCAAGCAAGCTGATTTAGCCCATGGCTTTGTGCAGTTAGGGGCTGAACTCATTGCCCTAGATCAGTGGACAACCTCACCATTACCGTTACTGTATGGTGCAATTACCACAGGCGATGTCTGGAAGTTTGGCTGTTTTCATCGCCGCGATAAAACCTTGGTGCAGGATATTCGCCTCTATACATTGCCATCGGATTTGGAGCCATTGGTGAGGATTCTTTGCGGCATTATTCAAGGTTAGATGTGGACGATTGTTGTGTCGGTCACCTCGAAAAATCGAGGTAAGCGAATCTCCGGATCTACCGGATCTATATATTTACAAAACGTATTGTTCGAGACTCTGGCCTATGCTGAACAACAGTTATGATTTGGGTATTGCTGGCCTGACTGCAAACTGCACCCTTTTGCATCCGTAGATCCACTTTGATTTCGTTGAAGGATAGATTGACGAAGGGGTTGGAGCAGCGATCTGTATCTCTCTGATGTGGGGATTTTGAATTTATGTCTACCCGCGATCGCCAATCACCGCAACCCCAAACGCAAGTTAGTCCGCCCCAAGCCAGTGCAGCCCCGCCACAATTTACTCCAGTTGCCAGTCCATCGCAGGTTGAGCCAGCCTCGCCAACCAATCCATTTCCCCGTCGTCCCCACGAAACCTGGGTGATGGAGTCTGCACCCAACACACCAATTCAACCCAAGGGCATTTCTGCCGCGTCCCCAGGGGTGGATTTAGCCAAGATCAGTTTGCGCCCCCCAGAAAAGCAGGCAGCGGCAGGTGAAGACGCAACCAGTGAAACGAAAGCACAACGGTCTGTCGCTGATTTACCACCACCGTTGTTTAGTCTGTCGCCACCGACACCGAGGCAACCCAAAACACCGCTAGTGCAGCGACAGGTGGAAGACACCACCCCAACCGAGATAGCCACTGGTGAGAGTTCCCAGCGGGGTGGCATCCCGTTCCCCATCCCGTTGTCGCCGCCAGATGTACCCTCTCATAGCTCAACAACTAGGGGCGTGCCTGCCATTCAAGCCAAATTGACGATTGGACAGCCGAACGACTTCTATGAACAGGAGGCCGATCGCGTCGCTGCTCAAGTGGTACAGCAGATCAACGCTGCTCCATCGGCACACCCCCAGGCCACGGTCGCCCTACAACGGCAAGCGGCACCGGAAGAGGATGAGTTACAGATGAAGCCTCTACTGCAACGGCAAGCCGCACCGGAAGAGGATGAATTGCAGATGAAGCCTCTACTGCAACGGCAAGCCGCACCGGAAGAAGATGAGTTGCAGATGAAATCTACTCGCGCCCAGGGTGTGGTCATGGGAGATGCTTCGGCGGATTTAGAAGCTACCATTAACAGTGCCAGAGGCAGTGGACAACCCCTAGAACCGGGATTGCAACGGCAAATGGGGCAGGCGATGGGTGCCGATTTTGGCGGTGTGACGGTACATACTGATGCCACGGCGGATCGCCTCAACCAATCGATCCAGGCCAAAGCCTTTACCACGGGGCAAGACATTTTCTTTCGCGGCGGAGCCTACAATCCCGGTAGCCGTGATGGGCAGGAGTTGATTGCCCATGAGTTAACCCATGTGGTGCAGCAAAATGGTGGAGCGGTGCAGCGATCGCTGTTCATCCAAGCTGCATTTGAAGATGCTTACGTAAACGATACAGCTCAGTTGCATGATATTGATCCTAGTGGCAAAGACAAGGGAACCGTTGCCGGGGGCAAAAAATTCAAATCAGGCGATACCATCCAAGTGAACCCTGCGGTTAGCTTAGGGGGCGGCGCATGGCTAAGTGCCGAAGGCAGCGGTAAGACAGGGTATATCCGGGCAACTAAGGTGGTACTGAAATCGAGCTTGACTGCCCCAACCGATCCAACCCTGGAAGGCAATACGTCAGAACAAGGGCAAGAGATTAGCGACAAATTAGGGGGTGGCCTTGACTCTGTTTCTGGTGGGATGGAGCAAGCGTTCATCAAAGAGAATGTGGGCGGTTTGCTGAAGGATAAAGACAGCAGCCGACAAAGTCATGGCAGTACCAAGTCGGGATTAGATATCGCGTCGGGGGTGGGCGATTCCGCCATGGGGATCTTTGGCATGGTTGCTAGTGCCAGCCAAATCAGCACTCAAAACAACGCTTGGGACAACTTGGCAGCGGGCTACGGCTTTGTTGAATCCTTAAGCAAGACGGGATCTGGCATTACAAAAATCATTGACTCGATCGCCAAAGTGTCAGGAGCCAAGGATGGAGTTGGCAAATCAGAGATGGCAGGTAAAATCACAGGGGCGATCGCGGATGGATTGAGTAGTGTCAAAAATGCGGCCATGGGGGTGATTGGACTTTACAGGTTATACAAATCCCAAAGTGACCAAAAAGGCAAAGATGCCTTGCAAATTCTCAAAGCATTGACCGAAGCAGCCGGGAGTGCGGCCAAAGTTGCGAAAAGTGCCTTTGATATCATTGGCAATGGCATTCCCATGTCGTTGATCAGAACAGTGCCTGCCCTCAGTATTGCCGTGTCAGCTATCAATCTGTTAATTCGCTTGTGGGATGCCTTTGTGGCTGGAAGAACCAAAGGTGAGATGGGTAAAGATGCTGACACCTTGCGAAACGAAGTGGCCACTAAACTGGGCGAAAACCCACCAACTGTCGATAACGTAGATCAGTCAAAGATTTTTGACAAAGATCGTCGTGGCACTTTCCCAGCCTACAAAACCTACTTCCGCCTGAAACAACCAGTTCGCGAAGCCATTAAACAGATTGCTACTACCGCTGTCGAACGGTTCAACAATTTAGGCACAACTCAAAGAGCGGCACGACAAGATCGATCAGTGACCAAGCGGGCACATAAAGGAGTGCTGGACACAATTAATGCAACAACACTAGATGGAACGATTAAAGACAAGCTGAAAACATTGGCTGGCGATCCCAAGACTGTTGCGGAGTTCCAAACCCAAACAGTCCACCCCCTAAAAGACCTGGATCAAAAAGTCGGTACCTATGAATATGTCGATAAGATGTCCGAAATTAACCTGAAGCGTCAAACCGGAGGGTGGACAGACGTTATTTTAGAAATCGTCAGTATGGCGGGAGAAATCACCACCATTGCGGTAGGCGCGACGGGAATTGGGGCGGCAATTGGGCAAGGTATCAAGGCAGCGTCCGCAGGGTATAAGGTAGCTCACGGCAGTGCCAAGTTTGCTCAGAAGCTGTATCGGAATCGGGGAGATGGCTCTGACAAAAAATCGAGCCAGAACAAACATCGGGAATACGTCCAGCACGCTCGGTTTATTTATCAACAATTGGCTGAGTTCAAACCCCAGAACCCGCCGTCCCAGCAAGATACAACGAGGGCGAAAGAGTTAGAAAACTATATCCGCGCCACAGGGGTGAACTATGGGATGTGGCTCTCCTTGAAACATACGCCCTCAAACCAGGTTGAAATGCTGGTTGACGCGATGAAGCAACGTTAGTGTCCAACGATCCCAGCTAACAATCCCAACCATGAGCGACCCAATTCAACACGCTAAAGATCGATTTGAACTCCAACAACTGGAAACAGCAATCAAAACAGAATTAGACCTAGACTGTCAAATTTTGCCGCGATCGCCCGAAACGCCTATTGATACCTTACTGGTTAACCTGGAAACGGATGCGCGCGATCGCACCCGCATCGCTAGTCTCATGTTTGTGCCGCTAGACGATTCCGATGTTGAGTCGTTGAAACTTTTGCAGTTTTACTGCGAAACCCCGATTCAGGTCACTTCTGCCACCGCCTGTGCAACGGTGGCGCAATTTTTGTCTGCCGTCAATCTGAAAATTCCGGTGGGTGCTTTTTGCCTGAATGCTGAACATCAAGTGACCTGTAAATATGTTTATGCGCTGGGCAAATTCAAAACCATTGATCCAACCGAATTTCTGGAGACATTTCTGATGTGGATGTTTGCGATCGATTCCCTGAGCAGCTTAATTGAATCAGTCGCTACCGGTGAACACGACCTAGAATCTGCGATCCAGGTTTTGGATGAGTAGCTGTACTCACAATCCAGCGGTTCCCATGGGCATGCGGTGCGATCGATTTAAATGTCTGCTAACCGCTCAACAAAATTCTGGCTGTAGGCCGACCACACATTTTCACTGCGTTCTGCTGTGATCGTGAATGTGTGAATCGGTTGCAGCAATTCGCAATTCCTAGCCGTAGGATAACGCAACGCATTGACAAAGCACTGACAAGGTATTGTCATCAGCTTGTCAACACTTCCACCGTTACAATCAGGTTAAAATAAGTAAAGTCGATCGAGTGAACAAACTGAAACTAGCTGGGAATTGTAACAGGGGGGCGTTTCGTGGCAGGTGATTCAGGAACCAATAAAGACGCATTCCTCTATCCCATCGGTCCATACTATGGCAAATTTACGCCAGAAAATATTGCCTTTAACGCAAACCTACAGGAGTTTGCCCAACGGGTTTCAATTCTGTGCGCCTTAGAAGCTGGTGGGAAATTATCCCCCGAAGACACCTACAATCAAATCAAGGATTTGTGGAAGCAGTTGAAGCGATCGCGAGCCAACTTGCTCAATACCGATTCCCCGCCACCAATTGACTTACCGGAGGAGTAACTTGCCGAAGACGTAAGTTACCGGATGAGTAAGTTGTGCGATCGCCCCGTTGACCCTGCATTTTCTATGGATTCCCCACCCCCTGCGCCCCCTTGGCTGGGTCTCACCTGCCTGCCCTCTGCCGCTGACGTTCCTCGGCTGTCCCCCACTGCCCTAGCCTATTTGGGCGATGCGGTATACGAACTGTATATTCGCAGTCACTACCTATTTCCGCCCCAGCGCATCCAAGACTACCACCAGCAAGTCGTCTCCCAAGTCCGGGCTGAAACCCAAGCCCGTTACTTAGCCGTGCTTGATGTCCACCTCACTCCGACCGAACGGGAAATCGTTAAACGCGGTCGCAATGCCTCCTCTGCTGGCCCTAAACGACTTGATCCCAAAATCTATCAGCAAGCTACGGGCTTAGAAACCCTTATCGGCTATCTTTACCTAACAGACCCTGATCGGTTAACTCAGCTTTTTGGTCATCTGGAATTGTCCCAAACTGCCGCCCAGTAAGTCTTCTGTTAGCCTATCTAGTTCACGCTGCACGCAGCATTTTTACGCATCCACTAACCAACGGTGATTTCATGGCGGCAAATAATGACAAGTCCCGGCCTAAGCTGAAGCCGAACGCGGGCAAACCGATTCCCGGTAAGGGACGGGCAGGCAAACCGAAGGGTGGCAAGGATGGCCGAGAGTCGCGAGAGTACCGAGACTCTAGGGATTATCGCGAGTCCAGAGATTATCGGGATGCCAGGGATTCCAGAGACTCCAGAGATTCGAGAGATTCCAGAGATCGCGACTCCCGTGATTATC
>CAZJZR010000232.1:0-6027 GCA_964550475.1 uncultured bacterium | reverse complement strand
AAGAGATAGAAACAAGGCATAGAAACTAGGTTAACATCCAGATTGCATTTGCCTGTCCTGTCTTTTAACTGTTTCCCATGAAGTTTTTATCGATGTAGAGTTTTATAAGCGTACAGTTTTACAGGTTTACGCAACGCCTAGCAATCCATGGTTACTGCTTCAGCTCAATCCGCGCCCCATCCACCCCAAGACAACCGCCCAATTGTCCGTAGGGTGTTGATCATCACCTTGATTTTGAATTTGGCTGTCGTAGGGTTAAAGGTGATGGTGGGGTTGTGGACGGGATCGCTGAGTTTGTTGGCGGACGCGCTGCATAGCGTGACCGATAGCGTTAATAATGTGTTGGGTTTGGTGACCAGTCGGATGGCGGCTCCAGAACCCGATCGCGAACATCCCTACGGTCATCAGAAATTTGAGGCGATCGGGGCATTGGGGATCGCGGCGTTTTTGGGCATTGCCTGTTTTGAGATTTTGCAAAGTGCCCTGGAGCGGTTGTTGAGTGGCAAAATTCAACCCATCACCATTTCTGCCAATGAATTATGGATATTGCTGCTGGTGTTGGGCATCAATATTTTTGTTGCCTTTTATGAACGCAAGGTAGGGCTACGGGTCGGTAGCCCGATTTTAATTGCCGATGCCCAGCACACCATGAGTGATATCTGGGTCACCATCAGCGTGTTAGGCGGCTTAATTGGGATTTGGCTGTGGCATGTGCCCTGGCTGGATCTGATGTTGTCGTTCCCGGTGGCGTTGCTGGTGTTTCTCAGTGGTTGGTCGGTACTGCAAGAAAACCTGCCTTGGTTGGTGGATAAAATGGCGATCGCCCCCGAAGCCATCCACCAAATTGTGATGGAGGTTCCAGGGGTGGTCAATTGCCACGACATTGCTTCTAGGGGCGTGGTGGGGCGACAGGTCTTTATTGAAATGCATTTAATTGTGGCGGCAACCGATGTGGAAACAGCCCATGGGATCACGGAAGCGGTAGAAGCAGTATTGGCATCTCGTTATCATCCAGTCCGGGTCATGATTCATGTGGAACCACCCGCCCATATGTCCTCCCAAGTGAGTTATGACTCAGGGGAATAGACGATGGTGATGGGTCATTAGTAATGGGTGATGGGATCACTTGACCATTACCCATTACCCATCACCAATTACCCATTACCAACTTCCCCCTATTCCAATCCCAACTCCCGCTTCATCAGGCTAATCGACTTGGCTCCGACATAGTTCTCGGAACAGATGACTTGGGGCGGGCGGATGATGTCTTCCCGGGCCGTGTGCACGGCGGCTTTTACTCGGTCAAAGCTGGCTTGATCACTGATGATGGTGTGGGCACTGCGGACTAAGGCATCCAACTTGTAGCGATCGTCGGCTTGTGCCGTCATCACCAACAGCGTATCGCCGCGTAAGCTGTGGATAATCACCTCCGCCGCCCGCAAGAACCCTGGACTAATGCTGACTAACCCCAAGCAGCTATCCTTGGGTAAGCCAGAAATCATCTTAATTTCCTTGGCATAGTCGTAAATGTCCACCGGGATCACCCGCACCGACTGAGGAGCCGCGATCGCCTCCGCATCTTGAATAAAGTACCGGGTGGTAATCACCGTGCCAGAGCGGGTTTGTTCTAACACCTGTCCCAACTCTTCCAACGGCACCAACTGCACAGGCACTTGTAAGGCTTGCTCTAATTCATGGGCGATTAATTGCCCTGCCCCAATGTCTTGCATCGGAGCCGTTACCAACACTTGGGCACTACAGCGCAACCGCCAATCGATCTCGGACAGAAACAATTCCCGAATTTCGGCCAACGAGCAACCCTGCTTAACCAATTCATCTAAATTTCGTTTAATTAACCGATGCGCCGCTGGATATTTTTCCATTAATGGCGTTTTGGCGCGTGCCTCCCCTTCATCACCTTGGGGGCGGACGTAAATGCCAGAACCCGCCTGAGCTTCTACGATCCCCGCTTCTTCTAATTGGCGATACACCTTACTAATGGTGTTACGGTGTAAGCCCGTTTGCATCGCCAACTGGCGGGTGCTGGGCAACCGATGACCAGGGGGATATTGGCGCGAGGCGATCGCGAATTCAATTTGGTTATAAAGTTGCGTGGACGCTGGAATTTCACTATCCGGTTGAATATGAAATTGAATCATGGGATGGGTGGGGCAGGGGGAGTAGGGAGTGGGGGAGTTTGGCAGTGGGCGCGTTGGTTGTCCGATGACAGGCTTGATGGCGATTCGTAGCGGTGGGCTTAGTCTGGCGATCGCGCTACACAGATATCCTGTGCTTGGTCTGTAGGGGCGCGATTCCCGCGTCCTTCATAGGTAATAGGTAATAGATACCTGGGTCGTTACGTTGATGGATTTGATTAATCAGTCTGAAAACAGCAGGAGTTAGTTCCTACTTCATCAATGTGTCCAATTTATCAGGGGAAATCGGTTTTGGAGCGCAGTGTTGAAGGGTGGACTTGAAGGGTGGCGGCGATCGCGCAGCCAACCAGCGGCAGCAAAAACCGGATTTCTCCATGGTTCATCGAAGAGCCAATTGTGGTTGATCGGAAGAAACCCGGTTTTTATCTGCCTAAGCGACTACTGACCTAGAACCGCATCCAGTACTGTCTGCAATTTGGCTTTGGTGACTGCTCCTTCAATGGACTGCACCACATTCCCATCCTTAAACAGGATCAGGGTCGGAATGCCCTGTACTTGATACTTCGTCACCGTTGCCGGATTGGGATCTACTTCGATTTTGAAGACTTGTAGGCGATCGCCATAGGTTTGCGCCGCCCAATCCATCAACGGAGCCACTAACCGACAGGGTCCACACCACGGTGCCCAAAAATCGACCAACACATAATCATTAGCCTTGAGTACAGTCGCCTCAAAGTCCGTATCTCCGATATCAGCAACTTTACCCATGATTTAGCTTGTCCTCAGCACAGTACACAATTGGTTATGTTGACTTAATTAAAGTTTAATCTAGCGGGGGGTGGGGAGTGGAGAGTGTTGAGTGGGGAGTGATAAGTGAATAGTGCGATTTTTTGGGGTGTGTTCAGGGATCTCGTTCCTTGAGCGTAGTCGAAAGGAACGAGATCCCTGAGCGAAGTCGAAGTTGACTGCGTTCGCTGAGCGTAGCCGAAGCGATTATTCGCCCCTACGCCTTACTGCCCTTTCATCCTCCTCCTTAATATAAAATTGCCTTTGGTAAATCAATCGGGTTGTGGGGGAACGATGACCAGTCAAGCGGCGATTCCGGTGGTGGTGAATGGTGCGGCGGGAAAGATGGGTCGCGAGGTGGTGAAGGCGGTGGCGGGTGCGGCGGATATGACGCTGCTGGGAGCACTCGATCAAAACCCCAATTTGCAAGGGGAGGATGTAGGGGAAGTGGCTGGAATTGGGGCACTGGAGGTGCCGATTACTAGCGATCGCGAAGGCATATTGGCGATGGCTTCCCAACAAAAGGAAATTCCGGTGATGGTGGACTTTACCCATCCCGATTCGGTTTATGACAATGTGCGAGCAGCGATCGCCTATGGGGTGCGGCCTGTGGTGGGCACAACTGGGTTAAGCCCAGAGCAAATTCAGGATTTGGCCGAATTTGCCGATAAAGCCAGCGTCGGTTGCTTGATCATTCCCAACTTTTCCATTGGCATGGTGCTGTTACAACAGGCGGCAATTCAAGCTTCCAAACACTTTGACCATGTGGAAATTATTGAACTGCACCACAACCAAAAAGCCGATGCCCCCAGTGGCACGGCGATCCAAACCGCGCAACTGCTGGGTGAATTGGGCAAATCCTTCAACCCGCCAGCGGTGACAGAAACGGAAAAGCTGGCGGGAGCGCGGGGCACCCAGGATGAGGCAGGCATTCGCATCCACAGTGTGCGGTTGCCGGGGTTGATTGCCCACCAAGAGGTGATTTTTGGCGCGGCAGGACAGATTTATACCCTGCGCCACGATACCAGCGATCGCGCTTGCTATATGCCGGGGGTGCTGTTGTCCATTCGCCAAGTCCGACAACTGCAATCGCTGATCTATGGCCTAGAGAAAATCCTCTAATCCTCAGTAGGGGGGGTGTAGATAAATTATCTACCTAGACACCAAGTTGCAAGGATCGGGCGAACTGCCGTTCGCCCCTACAAAGATCTAAAGATCTATCGGTATGGTTTAGATCGATGAAACCAAATCAATGAAACCAACCATTAATCTCTAGGAGGGGCATAATTGATTAGCAAGTTGGCAGATTAGCAAGTTGGCGGGCTAACTTTACAACCGCTGACATATAGTCCATTCCACTCCACCCCTTAACCAATTAGATCGTGTGTGAGTTGGCCACAGCGCATCAATATGCAAACCACTCTATACATTTTTTATTGATAGATGTGACAGAAATTACAACTAACCTGTGATGAGAATTACATGGGATTGCAAATTGTTTGTAACTGTAAATCTTAAGGGATGCGATCGCTATATTAAGAAATAGGTGAGGGATGGGATAAACTACCATCCATGAGTCAAAGGGGCATCTAAGATCGCAAACAAATAACGACCACCCCCATCTACCCTACGCCGCTACTCATCAGGAAGAGATCAGGAAGAGCAATGTACTTCAACGCTACCGAACTGTTGATTGAAGATTTTGTCAAAAAGCTGAAGGAAGGTTATCGCCGCACCTATGGCGGATGGCGACCGGAATGCGAAGACATTATCGGTTGGGCCGGAGCCATGGCCTTGGAAAACATCGCCAACAGTGATGCCCTTTACCACGACGTTGAACACACCATCCTGGTCACACTAGTGGGGCAAGAACTGTTGCGCGGCAAGCACATCCGCGAAGGTGCCGTCAGTCCCGACGATTGGCTCCACTTCATCATCTCCCTCGTTTGTCACGACATCGGCTATGTCAAAGGCGTGTGCCGTCAAGATGCCAATGGTCTGTATGCCACAGGTCGGGATGGGATCAAAGTCGAACTGCAACCCGGAGCCTCCGATGCCAGCCTCACCCCCTACCACGTCGATCGCGCCAAACTGTTTATCGACGAGCGGTTTGGTGGTCACAAGTTAATTGATGCCGAATTGATCAAGCGCAACATCGAACTCACCCGCTTCCCCGTGCCGTCCTCCGAGGATCACCAAGATACCGTCAACTTCCCCGGCCTGTTGCGAGCCTCCGACCTGATCGGCCAACTCAGCGATCCCCGCTACTTGAAAAAGATTGGTGCATTGTTCTATGAATTTGAAGAAACTGGAGTCAACAAGCACCTCGGTTACCGTCACCCCGGCGATCTGCGCGACAACTATCCCAAGTTCTACTGGAACGGCGTATTCCCCTACGTCAAGGATGCGTTGCGCTATCTGGAACTGACCCAACAGGGCAAACAAATCATCGCCAACCTCTACTCCAACGTGTTCTTAATCGAACACCAAAAACGGGGATTGCTCGAAGAGTCACTCGCTGCCGCCGCTGCTAAGGGATAATGGGTCGGGTATTGTTAGGAATGTGGATGAAATAACCTGTAAAACTGTCAACCTGTAGGGACACGGCAATGCCGTGTCCCTACCCCAGGATTCGCATATTAATAAATCCACGATCCTTAGGGAGTGAATGGTGGATGCTGGTAAGTGATGAGTGAGTAGAATAGAGTCCTCTTTCACCCTTTCCACTTTTTACTTTTTACTTCCCACGTTTTACTTTCCACTTTTTACTTCACCCCTCCCTCCTCCCTCCCGCTCACTTACAAGACTTTCCATGAACTGGTGGCAACGGCTACAACGCAATTCCTTTGCAAAATTTGGGGCAATCTTACTGGTGCTGTTTTATCTGTGCGCCACCTTTGCCGATGTCATCGCGCCTTATGATCCCTATGCTTCCCAACCGGATGGGGCATTATTACCGCCAACCCAAATCCATTGGCAAACCCAAGATGGGCGATGGATTGGCCCCCATGTTTATCCCACCACCCAAGGGGCAGTGAATTTGCAGACGGGCGATCGCGCCCTTGTCGTTGACTGGACAACACCC
>CAZJZR010000231.1:0-6036 GCA_964550475.1 uncultured bacterium | reverse complement strand
ACTTGACCAGCGACACCGCTTGGTGGCTGAGGCGATCGTAAATCGCCAGAGCCGTATGGGACGGATTAGTTTGATCCACCAACGTCAGGGCTTGGTTGGCGAAAAAGTTATCGGTAAGGGCGATCGCCCCTTTCTGGTAAAACTCGTTGATCGCCTCTGGCTCCACCAGTACCTCGGCGATCCCGGTGTACAGTCCTTCCACATCCACCTTATCGGTTTCGTAGTCCTCCGCCCGCAAATCTAGGGCATCGGCCTTAATCCGCAGGTTAATGTCCTTACTAATCAGCACTACAGGACAGTCGCACTGCTGCTTCAACTCCAACGCCACCGCCAAAATCGCGTTATCGCCGTGATCCCCCTCCAGTTCCGCTGGCAGTTTTTGCAGCGTTTCCCGGTGACACAGAGCCACCCGCAATGTTCCCCCACTATCTCCCAAGGGAATGCCATCGGGCAGATGTCCCTGTTGGCGCATCGCATCCAACTGCCGGGAAGCATGGCGGGCATTCCGGCCAATCATTTCTGGTTGTTTCTTAAACCGATCCAATTCCTCAATTACCGTAATTGGCAAAACTACGTCGTTGTCCTCAAATCGGGTCATGGCGTTGGGGTCGTGGAGAAGCACGTTGGTGTCGAGGACGAAGACTTTTTTGCTCATTGGGACGGGGTAATTGGTAATTGGTTGAGGGATGAGGATTAAATAAGTTCGAGATTTGTAGGGGCGGGTTTTGTTGTCAAATCCATCGCAGGATGCAGATTGATCTGCTAAACCCGCCCCTACAGTTTGCGGTTTTATTCAATCCGCGATCCTTAGGGCTTGTAAAGAAATAACTTCATGGGTTTCATTGGCTGTTAGCTGATAGCTGTTAGCTGACAGCCGATGCCAAATGTTCAGCTTATTTTTTGACGACCCCTTAGGACGGCAGTTGGTCTTTCCAGTGGGTATGGGCTTGGCGCAGCAGGTCGATCGCGGACTCGAAACTATCGACGCAGGTAGGAATGGCGAAGTCGGCGGGATCGGCCATGGCGGGATGACCGTTGCCCATGTGGTGCTTCGCCCAGTCCACTAAATCCATCCAGATTTGCCCAATGCAGATTAATGGGGTGTCGTGCAGTTTGCGAACCTGCAACAGTTGCCAAATCATTAGCGTTTCCAGGGTGGTGCCAATGCCGCCAGGAACGACGACAAAGGCATCGGAAATCAGCACGAAATGGTGCAGCCGGGAAAAGAAGGTTTGGTGGCAGTACAACTGCTCGACGAAGGGATTGGCACTTTGCTCGAAGTTCAAATCCACCCGGATGCCGATGGAGCGGGTTAAATCTTGGGGATCGGCGATGACGCTGCCTTCGTTGGCGGCTTGCATCAGCCCCGGCCCGCCCCCGGTGATGATGTCACAGCCCATTAGGGTAAGTTCGCTAGCCAGTTGCCGCACCCCTTCATACAAGGGACTTTGCGGATCCATGCGGGCAGAACCGAAGATGGTGACACGGTAGCGATCGCGCTTGGGGGGTCGGATGCGGGTGAGGTTATTCACCACCTCCCACAGTCCCAGCACCGCATCTTGGACAATGGCAAATGATGCTTCGCCATCGCTAATCGGCACAGCATCGGCAGGAGTAGCCGGACAATTCGCGGCTGGTTCAGGATAAAAAGGTTGGCTCACACAGTTAGCCTACTGATGATTGGGGTAATGGATGACAGTCATTTGATGGCATTAGCGGGATGGCATTAGCCAATGACGAGATAACAAGATAACGAGATGACGAAGAACGGTGTTGTGATGCATCCTCATTGATGGTGATCCCCGGTGTTGATCCCCAATGCTGATCCGCACCATTGGCAACACCTCAACCAATTGCAATCCCTAATTTTCAGTATGGCAGTTTGCGGGGATCACGATGGGAGATTGTAAAAATCCTTGATGGGGGTGGGGGGTGGATGGTGGATGGTGGATGGTGGGGAGTGATGAGTGGGGAGTGATGAGTGGGAGGTTAAGAGTAGGTTGCAGTTAATGATGTGGCGATATGGTTATCGGTGTGGGCAGAGGGATCGCTCTGCCCACACCGATCACGGAGCGATGATTGTCTCGCCTATTCTTAACCATTCACCATCCACCATTCACCATCCACCATTCACCATCCACCATCCACTATCCACCATCCACTATCCACCATTCACCCCCCACCCTTCACTCCCCACTCCAAACCAACCGCACCTCATAAATATGAAAAGTGCTATAACAAATTTGCAAATCACTGTAAGAATTCAGTCGGGGAGATGCGGTATGAGGCATGGTTGGACAGGATTAGGGCTGGGTGTGATAGTGGGTGGTCTGGTACTTGGTCAAACTTGGGTGAACGCCCAAAACCAGGTCGATCGCTCAGCCCAACCCTATAGCCGTCGTCCCGTCATGTTGGTGGATCAGGCTCAACGGGGAACAACTTTCTTTCAGTTTCGGGAGCAGTTGCGACAGGCGGTGAAACGGCGAGATGCGGCATATATCCGCACGATCGCTGATCCCAATATCCAACTCAGCTTTGGCCGTGGGCGTACCCTACAGACGGAAGGAATCGGCAATCCACAAGCGATATTTTGGCGACGGTTGGAACGGGCGATCGCCACTGGCTGTGCGCCCCAAGATGGCCAGCCCAACACTACGCAACGCTGGGCATGTCCCCACGTCTTCCAATCCTCCGTTGGCGACCCCTTTAGCGATGTTCACATTATTGGTGATGGGGTGAATGTCCGGTTAGAACCGCGTACCATTGCCCCGGTAGTCGGTGTTGTGTCCAATGAAGTGGTGAAAATTGATCAATACGTGGTGGGTGCCTATAGCGATGCCCAACGCGCTGCCATGGAAACCTTTGACGGTTGGGTTCCGGTGATTTTGGCATCAGGACAACGCGGGTTCGTATCCAGTCGCTTTGCCTACAAACCGACCGGATACCGGGCCATTTTTCAGCGGCAGGGCGATCGCTGGCGCATGGTCGCCTTCTTGGCGGGCGACTAACTTGGCTGCACTCACGCCCCTAAACTTGCGCCGGTTCGGCAAACCGAATCTTCAGGTAATCCTCCTCCATCTTGGCTCCGGAGGGTTGCAAAGCCGCTAACGCTTGGGGTAAGACCAAATTGCGCCGATGGTTACCAATTCGGATGTTCAACTCATCCCCCGACTTACTTAGTTCAACCTGACTTTTTGGCACTCCCGGCAAATACACTTCCAAACTGTAGAAGCCTTGCCCTTGGATCACCTGCAACGTGGTTTCCTTGTAATAAACCTGGGTCGGGTCTTCATCGTGGTAAAGCGTCTCCTTCAGCCGTTCCAATGCCGCCATGCCACACATCTCTTCCGAATATAGGGGCACTTCCTTAATCGGCAATGGACTAAAGTTGTCGTGAATTTCTTGGCGGTATTGCTGTTGGTTCGCCTTCCAGCGTTGGAAGAACGGATCGGTGACGCTATCCGGCAGAATCCGGTTTGCGACGACCAAATCGGTAGCCACGTTGTACAAACTCAGGTAGGCGTGCGCCCGCAGAGATTCCTTAATCACCATCTTTTCCGGATTGGTGACCAACCGCACCGAGGTCTGAGTATTGTCCGTCAGTACCTTCTCTAAGGCTTCAATTTGCTGATAAAACTCGTAGGGTGCATCCATCACCTCGTTGGTGGGCAGAGAAAAGCCAGCGATGGGACGAAACAACGGTTCCACTAATGGGCGTAGGGCCGCAGAAACGGCTTGCAGAGGTTTGTAGAAACGACGCATATACCATCCAGCCACTTCTGGCAAACTGAGCAAGCGCAACGCCGTCCCCGTAGGAGCCGAGTCGATGATCAGCACATCAAAATCACCTTCGTCATAGTGCCGCTTCATTCGCACCAAGCTGAAGATTTCATCCATCCCTGGCAAAATCGCCAATTCTTCCGCTTCCACCCCTTCCAGTCCACGGGCTTGCAAAACTTGGGTGATGTAGCGTTTCACCGCTCCCCAGTTGGTTTCTAGTTCTCGCAATGCGTCGAGTTCCGCGCCCCACAGGTTAGGCCGGACTTCGCGCGGATCGTGGGACAATTCCAGGTCAAAACTGTCGGCTAAGGAGTGAGCCGGATCGGTACTCAGCACTAAGGTGCGATACCCCAACTCAGCGCAGCGTAATCCTGTTGCCGCTGCTACGGAGGTTTTGCCAACTCCGCCTTTCCCGGTCATCAGAATAACGCGCATGATTCCTTCCATGTACAACTGAAAATAGTTTACATTTTTTTACGCAAGTCTGGGGAGGGGCAGGGCAGACTTAAATTCACACTTAAATTCAGTTTTGCAGGCAGACTGAAGCGGCTGAACCCTGGAACTGCGCGATCGCGCATCCCTCGGAAATGTTTGAGCGCGTGTCCAGAGTGAGATTCACGCTAAGGCAGAACAGATATGCCCAGACTTGGTTTCAGGGCAACAAAATTATGCAAAACAACACTGGAGATGTAGAAGATTGATTGACCAGATTCAGATCAATACGAAAATCGCTGAAAGTATTGATAATTCAATGGGCAGTACAGAATTTGAACCTGTGGCATCCTGCTTGTAAGGCAAATAGATCAAGAGGCCAAAGTTATTGACAGGAAAGCATTTTTACGATTCTTTGAATGCTTAATCATCCCTACACTCGTAAAGTGCAAGTGATGGCACCCTACTCCATGTCTCCGTTTGAGGATCTCAATGGCTTTCGTTACTGATTGCTGGGATTCCACGGTTGTAAGCTGTGGTCTGTAGCGTTGAGTTGTCCCATGCTGAAAGAGCCTTTAGAGTTGAGTCCCACAGAGCGTCAACATCTTGAAGCTTTGCTGCACAAGGGGATAATGGCAGTTAGACAATTCAAACGTGCCACGGCACTCCTCGAATTGGATCGAGGCAAAATGGTAACTGACGTTGCTCAGACATTGGGAGTCTCTAGGAGTGCGGTGAGTAGTTGGGTCAAACGTTACCGCAGTGAGGGCTTGTCGATGTTGCATGACAAACCCCGTTCGGGTCGTCCGATCGAGATCGATGGGGAACAACGGGCAAAATTGACAGCACTCGCCTGTAGTGATCCGCCAGAGGGTCATCAGCGATGGACACTGCGCCTACTGGCCGACAAAGCGGTGGAGTTGAATTATTGTGAGCACTTGAGCCATACTCAGGCAGGGGAAATTCTGAAAAAAACGAGTTAAAGCCCCACTTGAAAAAGACGTGGTGCATTAGCAGCTTGGATAGCCGGTTTCTGGCTCAGATGGAGTAAATTCTGTGGTTATATGCTCTGCCCTATAATCCGGCGTATTCAGTGGTTTGTTTTGATGAACGTCCCTGCTTTTTGATTGGTGACATCGTAGACCCCATTGCCTTGCAATTGTGTCAGGTGAGCAAAGAGCATTATGCCTATGAAAAGTTGGGTGTAATGACAACACAAGTTAGTATCCGTACGCTAACTGCGAAAGCATTGCTAAATAGCTTCTGCGATCGCCGAAAGTGTATACCAATTTTAAGTTGTCAGTACACCTAGCAGCTTAATCAGGTTAATTTGCAAGAGGTCTAATGGATAGTGCAGCATAGATAGTAGATCTCCCCCTAACCCATGAGCCAAGCAAAAACCAGCAAAAACAAACGCAAAAACTTTTCTAGCTTTGACCTGACTGAAGCCTACAAATACCTCAACCTCACCCAATTGACCCCGTGGGATCTGCCCATAGCCCCGATCGCCCTTAGCGACTTTTGCCAGCAACGGCTTGCCAAACTGCACCGATTTTTTGACCTCAGAGGCTACGAAGAATCCAAAAAACTGGTGATCGATGCCCTGTGTGAAGAAGGCTTAGAGGGGTCAGAACGGCTGAAAATCTGGAAAGGAGCCAACCTCACCACCGATACCGTCAGCGGCAATGCCGACTACCTAATTGCCGAACGCCGCGACTATTTAGAAGCTCCCCTGCTGTGCATTGTCGAAGCCAAGAAAGACGACTTTGAACAAGGCTTAGCCCAGTGTTTAGTCGAAATGAAAGCCTGTCAATGGAACAACCA
>CAZJZR010000230.1:1291-6037 GCA_964550475.1 uncultured bacterium | reverse complement strand
TCCGACATCACGGGTTGCACATCCAACTGGTCTTTGACCAAATCCAGCATCGACTGGCCGCGATCGTTGCGAACCACAATCCACTGCCAACCGAAGGGGGCACCCATGTACCCAACGACCAAATCGGCTAGACCGTTGACGTAATCAAAACAGGTCATGCAGGAGGGGGCAAACACGTCCTTGAGTTGGTTGGTTTTGAGGCCAAAGAACGGCACCGTTTCCTCGGAACCGTCTTCGTGCTTGAAATGCACCTTAAAGTCCTGCATGAACTCGTAATGCACGACCGTATCGGGCGATCGGCTGGTGGTGTCGAGGAATTTCTGTAATCCGGCACGGGTGACGTTATCAACGCAGGGCGTACCGAGGACGTAGAGTTGCTCTAAACCCAGTTTGTCTTGTACCGCTCGCAGGGCTTGGATCTGACAGCCCACCCCAATCACCAACAAGCGTTTTAACCCCGATTGTTCAATCTGCTCCAACACCGACAGGTTAGGGGAAAGGGTGGGTTTATTCACCCGTGCCGCCAGGATGTCCTCTGGGGTGCGGGCAATCACGGGCATCGGTTGGAAACGGTCTTCCTGGGTGTTTTGGACACAGACCACCCCCTCAACTAACCCTCGGTTCAGCATTTCGATCGCGATCGCGCTAACAATGCCTGTCCACTGCGCTCCGGCGATCGGCTGTTGCTTGCGTGCCGCCATCATGTCCTGATGCACGCCAAAGTAAACATCATCCCAATTCTGCAAGTCGCGACTGCGCCCATGGGTCTTGGCTTCCAGCGGTTCAAACTGCTGATTAATGAAGGCACAGGCTTCTTTGACGTAATGAATGTAGTAGGTGTCGCAGAGGCCACATTCACTGCACAATTCTTTGGCAGGACGGCGACTGGTGGGTTTTAAGGCTCTGGCTTTTTTGTGTTTGGGGGTATCCAGGGCGGTCATTGCAGATAGGGAGGATTTACTAAAGGGTGACTAACGCAAAGGATTTTAAATCAAGCAACGCACGGTGCTTTGATTACGATACCGCGATTTGCGATCGCCCATGCACTCTCCCTTCCCTTCCAATTACTTCTAATCCGTTTCATCTGGGTACAGTGCAGCCAATTCAGCTAAAACCACCCTTTGAGTAGTATAGGGATCATGTCATTCGCTGTTAGGTGAGATCTCTGCGTGTGATGCAACGCAGGCAAACGCTTAAGCCACTGGCTATTGCAATGGACGTTGATAATGGCATGGCCTGATAATGAATGGTTAGGCAGCTATCCGCAAAGTAATTGCAGCATTTCTTGTGTCGCTTTCGGGGGGCGATGTTACGAATCGACTGTAGATCGTGCTTGTGGTGATTGGTTATGTGAGTACGGATTTCAATAGGCTGTTATAGATTGGTGGACTGTTTAGTAGCCAGAGGGGTTGTATGGCAGTACCGGATTACCAAAGTTTGATGTTGCCGTTGCTTCAGTTCGCAGAAAAGAAAAACGCTGAAATCTCAACTAACGAGGCGGTAGAGGCTATAGCTAAGACGCTTGCTCTGACTGAAGAGGACTTGCGGGAAATGCTGCCCAGTGGCGCACAATTTACGATTCATAATCGAGTTGGATGGGCGGCAACCTATATGAAAAAAGCAGGCTTGCTGGAAGCTACACGCCGAGGCTTTTACCAGATCACAACACGAGGGCGTGAAGTCTTAAAGCAGCAGCCCTCCGCGATCGATGACAAAATCCTCAAACAATATCCGGAATTTCTTCAGTTCAAACAAGTCAAGCGATCGCGGAACGGTGAACCAGTTTCAGAGTTAAGGGATGCTACAGCTCAGGCAATTGCAACTCCATCGGAAGCGTTAGAATCTGCCTATGAAAATCTCCGTAGTGAGTTGGCAGAAGAACTGTTGGCTAAACTCAAGCAAACTTCGCCAGCATTTTTTGAACGAGTGGTAATCGAGTTACTGGTCAAAATGGGGTATGGCGGATCACGAGCCGACGCAGGCAAGGCGATCGGTAAAAGTGGCGATGGCGGGATTGATGGAATTATTAAAGAAGATAAATTAGGGCTGGATATTGTTTACGTGCAGGCGAAACGTTGGGATAACACGCCTGTTGGCAGGCCAGAAGTGATGCAGTTTGCTGGGGCACTGCAAGCCCAACGGGCGAAAAAGGGGATTTTTATCACCACATCTCGATTTACAGATGAGGCGCGTAAATATGTATCTCAAATTGAGAGCAAGATTGTTTTAATTGACGGTGAACAATTAACGAACTTGATGATTGAAAACGACGTGGGGGTATCCACAGTCTCACTGTATCCTGTCAAAAAAATTGACAACGATTACTTTGACGAAAGTCTTTAAGTTCGCTTAATTTCGCATCAGGATGAGGATCGCCACGATCGCCAAAATACAAGCGGCTGTCCGATGCATGAGCTGGATGCGGCGATCGCCAAACCAATGGCTGACGCGATTTGCGGTGTAGGCATAGGCAATTTTCACCCCGCCCACCGCCACCACAGTTACGCCGATTAACGCCAGCAGGTCGAGGGCTGTCAGTTTTGCCAAATCAACAAAGGCCGGGAAAAAGCCCATGTAAAACAACACGGCTTTTTGGTCACCCAAGGTAATCATAGGACTAACCTCAAAACGCAGGAAGACACAAAGTAACGACCTTGTGTCTTCCTGCCGCCGGATTTTGGGATTGATCTGAACCTAACTGGCTTTGGCGGGCGGCGGAATCGTAATATCAATCGCCTTCACCTCAGTTCCACCCCCCAAACTGCTCAGCGGCGGTTGGATATCCTTGGCATTACCGACGACTAACGTCACCAGATTTTCTGGTTTGAGGTATTTCGCTGCTGCCTCTTGCACCTGGGCGATCGTGGTGGCTTCCACGCCACGGCGATAGCGGAATAGGAAATCGGCGGGATAGTTGAAGTATTCGTACCGCATCAACCGGGATAGGGTTTGGGCAGGGTCTTGGAAATTAAATACAAAGGAATTGAGGAAGGATTCTTTGGCAAAGGCCAATTCCTTGGCGGTGATGGGGGCGGAACGGACTTTTTGCAGTTCGGCCTTCATCGATTGGATAAAGGGGACAGTGGCCTGCGATCGCGTCTGGCCTCCCATGATAAATAGACCGGGATAGTCAAATTGGGGACTCCACACGCCATAGACCGAGTAGGCCAATCCTTGACGCGATCGCACTTCGTTAAAAAACCGCCCACCAAAGCCGTTCAGCACCTCATTCAACACACCCATCGCAGCAAACTCAGGAATGTTTAACTGTCCACCCAGATGACCGATTTGAATATAGCTCTGGGTCAGTTGCGGTTGATCGACCAGAAACACGCCGCCCGGAGTCGCTTGGCTCACATCGGGCAACCCAGGCCGTTTGACCATTGGCCCCGGTTGCCAGTCGCCCAGTTTGGTTTGGATCAGTTGGCGAATTTTGGCGCGATCGAAATCACCGACAATGCCGAGGATGATCCGGTTGGGGCTGACATATTCGTTATAGAAGTTGACCAAATCATCTCGACTGATGTTGTCGAGCGTGGCGTATTCCGCTATCCGGGCGTAGGGGCTAGTTTTGCCGTAGACCAACTTGCGGAATTCCCGACTGGCGATGTCGTCGGGGTCGTCATTCCGACGGGCGATCGCCCCCCGTTCTTGCACCTTGCCCAATTCCAGTTTTTCTGGCGCAAAGGCCGGTTCGCGCAACACTTCCACAAACAGGTCAAACACCTGATCCAAATCTTCGCTGAGGGCGTTGAAACTGACACTGCCAGAGGTGGTGCTAATGCCTGCTTCCACCGAAGCTGCCCGTTGTTCCAGCAACCGATTCAGTTCGGCAGCAGGATGGCTGCGGGTGCCCCCCGTCCGCATCACATCACCCACCAACCCCGCCAGTCCGGTCTTTTCCCCCGGTTCCCAGCGATCGCCCGTGCGAATCATCGCCGTTCCACTCACCAAGGGCAATTCCTTGTCTTCCATCAGGTAGACCACCAACCCATTGCCCAATTCATAGCGGTCATAGGGCGGCAATTGCACCGTCGGGATGGGCGGAAACGTCAGTTCCGTGTAATGGCGAGCCGTCGCCGCCAAACTGGGGGAGTGCAACCCCAAGACCAACAACAGGGGCAACACAACTAAAGATAGAAGCAACGGAATCCGTCCTATGCTGCGTTTTAGGGTCAGAGTCATGGTGGGGAGGGAGTGGTGAGTGGTGAGTGATAAGTGGTGAGGGGGAAGTGGATGGTGAATAGTGGATGGTGGATGGTGATAAGTGATGAGTGGGGCAAAAGGGGAAAGAGGGAATCAGGGTACAAACTCCATCACTCCCCACTTACCACTCATCACTCATCACTTACCACTCTCCACTCATGCCTTTTCCAAAATCTTGCCGATGGTGCGGTTTTCGGGTTTGAAGGTTGTTTGGGCGACCCGTTGGATGTCGGCGGCGGTGACGGCGGCGATCGCGTCTAGTTCTTTAAACACGTTGCGCCAGTCTCCGGTTTTGACTTGATATTCGGCCAACAGTCGCGCCATGCCCGTGTTGGAGTCGAGGCTACGGAGCAGTCCGGCTCTGGCTTGGGTTTTTACCCGATCCAACTCTTCAGCCGTCACGGGTTCAGTTTTGAGGCGATCGATTTCCGCCCGCAGCGACTTGGCCACATCATCCACCGTCTTACCTGGTGCGGTCAGGGCGTAGAACAACATCAGGTTGGGGTATTTGTCGCCTGGGAAGCCGCTGAAGCCTTGGGC
>CAZJZR010000230.1:0-1191 GCA_964550475.1 uncultured bacterium | reverse complement strand
TTTGTCGGGGACGTAATGGGTGACGAAAAACTCTTGCAGGTCTTGGCGCGTTAGGTTGCGAATGTCCTCGTTATAGCCAATCACAGGCCGACGGTAGGGATGGACGGTGAAGGCTTTATCCAAAAACGCTTCTACCATTTGCCCGATGGGAGAATTGTCGGTACGGAGCCGCCGTTCCTCCAGGATGACTTCCTTTTCTTCGTAGAATTCGCGGAAGACTGGCTCTAAGAACCGTTCCGACTCCAACGACATCCACAACTCTAATTTATTAGACGGGAAACTGTAGAAGTAGCGGGTGGCTTCCGCCGAGGTGGTGGCGTTCATGCCCACACCGCCCGATTGCTCGACAATCCGGCCATACTCGTTCTGGATCACCAGACTATTAGCTTGGGCATTCAGCTTGTCAAATTCGGCTTGCAGTTGTTTGGCTTTGTCCGTCTGTCCAGCTTTTTTCGCAGCAGTCAGTTGTGCCGAGATCTGATCTAACTGGTCGAGTAACGGTTGTTCGGCTTTGTAGTCCTTGGTACCGATGCGCCGCGTGCCCTTAAAGGCCAAGTGTTCAAAAAAGTGAGCGATGCCCGTTTTGCCCTCCGGTTCGTCCACGCCACCGACATCGGCATAGGTCAGGAACGAAATCACCGGAGCTTGGTGCCGCTCCATCACAATGAAGTTGATGCCATTGGGCAGGGTGAATTGGGTGATCTGCTGACTGACGCGATCGAGGTAGGGCTGGATGTTTTGGCTACTTTTGGGGGCAGCACTGGCGATCGCGGCACTGGTTGGGTCAGAGGGAACTGTCACATCCGCCCAAGCAGAATTGGTCAACCCAGCCCAACTGAGGCAACTGACCAACAACAGCAACAGCAACCGCTGGCCACTGACTGAGACTCGATCAGAGACAACACGATCAATAGATTGAGGCATGAAGCGAACTTGGGGCTGAGCGCGGCGATTCAGCCAACGATCAACCCATTGCGGCATAAACGGCATAAACCATGGAGCCATAGATTAGGAGCGATTGCAGAGCGACAGAAAACCATTTTCCAAGGTTTCATTTTAGCGTGTCGGATGGAATGCAACCGCAATCAAGTGGGAAGTGGGAAGTGGGAAGTGATGAGTGATGAGTGATGAGTGGGAAGTGATGAGATCCATGATCGAAATACCACCCACCCACACACTCACCCACCACTT
>CAZJZR010000229.1:0-6067 GCA_964550475.1 uncultured bacterium | reverse complement strand
GCGATAATCCTGTAGGGGCGTTGGCGTTGCCTGTGCGTTGCACATAGCATTCCGGTCATGAATGTTAGTCAAGTTCATAGATCAACTACCGGAATGCTTCGCCCCTACACCTTGCGGGATTACCACAGATGTTGGTCTAGACCCGTTGATTATCAACGGATTCGAGGAATTCTTAAGTCTGCTTGACAACCAGACTTTTTGCTTAACTTGACACTAATGGGTGATGGGTAATTGGTAATGGTGATATTGAACACTCGAACGGTTACCAATTAGGGACTTGGGGATTGATCAACTCGACCAAAAATTATCGCCGGAATGCTATGTGCAACGCACAGGCAACGCCAACGCCCCTAAAGGTGATCGGTTCAACCACAAAATCATTGAGAATCAGAATTACCAATCACTGATTCCCCATTACCCATTACCCAAATCAATTAATCAATCAATCAACCAACCACTAAGGTTTGGTCTAAATTATCCATGGCGACAATCACGACCGTGATATTATCCCGCCCCCCCCGTTCCTTGGCGGCATTCACCAGAGACACGGCAGCTTTCTCGCAGGCACGAATGGATTTGAGATGGGAGGCAATCAAATGATCGGATAACTCTTCAGTTAAGCCGTCACTACATAGCAGCAGGCGATCGCCGGGATTAATGTCAAAGGGTTGAATATCCAGTTGGTTCAGATCTTCGCGCCCCAAACATTGGGATAAGACATGTCGCCAAGGGTGAGTACGCACTTCTTCTTGGGTAATTACGCCCATCTTGGCGGCGCGACTGACCCAGGTATGATCTTCGGTAATTTGCTCTAACTTGGCTCCCCGGAGGCGGTACAGTCGGGAATCGCCAATGTGAGCGCACCAATTCTCATCATGCCGAAACAGCACCACCACGGCAGTTGTGCCCATGTCTGCCCGTTCGGGATGTTTGCGTTGATCCTTTAAGATTTCTTGATTCGCTTTGGTAAACGCTTCTTCCAACAGCTTTGGCGATGGATGACCATCATCCCAATGCTCAAATAAATGGGCTTGAATGGCTTGCGTTGCAATTCGGCTTGCTTCTTGACCACCAGCGTGTCCACCCATCCCATCCGCTACGATGAAAAAGCGACCTTCGGGATCGATGTAATAAGCATCTTGATTAACTGAACGAACTAATCCCGGGTCAGTTAAACCCGTGAAGTAACGCTTCATAGACTCTGCTGGTATCAAAGTTGATAATACTAGAGCATTCGCTCAAAACGGTCAAGGCGCATCAACAGCCGAATGTAGATGATCCCTAGAATCAGAGCTAAAACAGCCGCCGCGATCGCTAACCAGATCTGTCCATTCACTAGAAGGATCGTAGCTGACAGGGTGAAGCTGCCAATAAGTACAGTATAGTTCGTTCCTAACTGTACGCTACTAAGACGACGCAATAACCGTTCTGTTTCAATCGAACGAGCGCGAATTCGGATGTCACCCTGTTCTAACTTATCCAGCGTATCTTCGATGCGTCGGGGTAGATTTAAGGCTCGATTGCTGACTTCGGCAGCTTGACGACCCAACTCATTTAGCAAGCCATTGGTGTTTGATTGTGCGCTGCTAGTCATAATCTCCATCGCAAATGGTTTTGCCACTTCCATAAAGTTAAACGTTGGGTCTAACCCTTTACCCACGCCCTCCAAGGTCGAAAATGCCCGCATTACAAAGGTAAAGGTTGCAGGAAACCGAAAGGGCTGATTGTAGGCGATTTCATATAAATCTTCACTAATGGCGTTGATGGACTGCACCTCAAACGGCTTGTCCATAAAGTTATCTAACATATACTGCACGGATCGGCGGACAGGCCCCATATCCTCACCCGGCACCAAGGCACCCAGTTCGACCAGGGAATGAACCACGCGATCGGCATCTTTTTGGGCAATGCCAAAAAAGGTTTCTAATAACTTTTCCCGCACATCAGTCCGCACCCGTCCCATCATGCCGAAATCGTAAAAAATCAACCGACCATCGGCACTGGCAGCAATATTACCGGGATGGGGATCGGCATGGAAAAAGCCATCGTTCAGCAATTGTTGCAGATAGGCTTGCGCCCCTAACCGCGCCAATTCCTTGCGATTTAACCCCGCCGCCTCGATCGCCTCATAGTGGCTGATCTTGATCCCCGGCAAGTATTCCAACGTTAACACGCGAGGCGAGGAATACCGCCAGTACACGCGAGGAATAATTGCCCAGTCGGACTGTCGGAAGTTGCGCCGAAACGTATCCGCATTACGACCTTCATTCAAATAGTCAATTTCTTCCCAGAGAATCCGGCAACATTCTTCGTAAATGCCAATCCAGTCGCGCCCTTTGCCCCAGTAGGGATGCCGTTGGAAGTAGCGAGCGATCCCTTTCAGAATCGCCAAGTCAATTTGGAATAACTTTTTTAAACCCAGCCGTTGGACTTTGACAACCACTTCTTCGCCGGAGTGAAGCTTGGCCTTGTGGACTTGGCCTAAACTGGCGGCGGCGAGGGGGATGGGGTCAAAGTGCGGGTAGAGTTCGTAAATCGGTTTGCCAAAATCTTGTTGAATAATCTGCTCGACCTGCTCGTAGCTAAATGCAGGCACCTTGTCCTGAAGTTTGGACAACTCCTCGACATATTCGGCGGGGAAGAGATCGGCGCGGGTGGAGAATAACTGACCGACTTTGATGAAGGTTGGCCCTAGGTCTAACAGGGTTTCTCTGACCCAGATGGCTTGGGCGCGGCGGCGGTTGGCTTTGCGCTCCTCCGTAACGCCACCGGGATAACTCCACGGTTTGCTGTCTAACCATAGGTAGAACAACCACAGCAGCACAAATGCCCAAATATCAATGAAGCGGCGACTTTTGGAGTACCGCTCCCGACTCCACCGATAGGATTTTTTGGAATAATTCAGCGGCAATTTACCCCCTTGGTTGGGGGCGATCGCAGCGGCACCTGATGATTGGGGATATTGGGAATAGGCAGACGGTAGCACCATGGCAGATTCATGGTGTTGTTTGTTCAACGGTTGGTCAGACAGGGCAGACACTCAGGGGTTTCCAGGGTGAAAGTAGGGGGTAGGAAATAGAGAGAGTAGGGAATCAGGGAGTAAAGGAGTTAAGAGATTGGGGAGTAGGGATGCAAGGTCATTCTGGATGCAATGCACCATCCACTATCCACCATCCACCCATCACATCGACTTGGTGCGATACCGTTGTAACTCAGCCCGAACATGGGCAATTTCTGCCCGTAGTTCGTCAATGGTGGCTTGTAGGTCGCCTGTGCCAATTGGGGCAACAGGGGAGACGTTCCCTTGCCAACCAGTATTGCTCGTTGGTCTGCCTTGCATTGCGTCTGCTTCGGCGGCATCGGCAAGCTCGATCACGCGGTTAGTAAAAACCCGTAACTGTTCTCGTTGCTCGGCATCAAACTTACCTAACTCGCTAAGCGCATTGGTTAGGGTCTTTTCCACCTGCTCTCCCATTGCCTGAGCCAGAGCACGTCCGACAAAGAAAGCATGAACCAGAGAGTTACTCATAAGCAATGTTTGGAGCAATGTTTGGCAATCGACTTGTTAAGCTGGCGATCAACTTGTTAAAAATTATAACGTGTTCTCAGCGTTCCCCTCGATGCATCTGTGGAGCAATCCGCGTGCGATCGCCCATTACCTGATGAATCCATCACCTGAATTTACAGACGGCGGATCGGTGCTAATTGAGACTGCTTTCGCGATCGCCCGATCGGTCATTCACATCTCGCACCTGTTGGCGCACGGCTTCAATGGCATCGTTGAGTTGCGCGATCTTATCTTCTAAATTTTGCCGAGCCACTTCCATCGCCTGTTCGGGTTGAGCCTCTAGCAAGGGTTCGCCCCCATCCTCTAATGTTTTTGAGGATTTGGTACTACTAAATCGGGACGCAATTAATGCTCCCACAACTCCCCCCATTGTTCCACCGACCAACGCCCCCAGCAGGAAGCCGCCTGCAAATCCGTCTTGTTGACTCATAGCCCAACCGAATTTAACGTGTTAACCCGTACTATTTGAACCGTACTACCTAAACCGTACTACAACCATAACCTGTTCCCAACCATCGTACCGAGTTTGTGATCCCCTGTTGCGGGATCGTCACTGCCGTGATCCCCACGCTATGGAGTCATGTACCGAAGGTGCGATCGCCCGCATCCCCTAATCCTGGCACAATAAAGCCATGATCGTTTAACTCTTCATCGATGGCCGCTGTGTAAATATTCAAACTGGGATATTGGGCGGCTAATTTTTGCAGAGCCGGAGGAGCCACCACTACCGAAATAATCCGAATCAGGCTGGGATTGGCTCCACGACTGACCAATTCTTTTAAGGTCAACTCAATGGTGCCCCCAGTCGCCATCATCGGCTCACTGATCAAAATCCGCGTTTCGGGATGCAGTTGGTCTGGCAACTTATTCAGATAACAGCTTGCCGTCAGGGTGGCTTCATCACGGGCATAGCCAATGTGGTACACCGTGGCCAGTGGTAGCAACGCTTGTGCCCCGTCTAACAACGCTAACCCTGCCCGCAGAATCGGCACCACCGCCACCGGAATTTCTGGATCAATAAAGGTCGCAGGGCAGGGCGCGAGCGGAGTATCCACTTGGTCGTCACGGGTGGGCAACCAGGTGCTCACGGCCTCATCCCGAATCGCCTCGTAGGTGAGCCAGCGACCCAACTCGGTCATGGCACTGCGAAATAGTAGGGATGGGGTGGAGCGATCGCGCGCCACTGCTAACCAATGCCGAATCAGAGCGTGCTGGGGAACATTAATCCGGAGTTGTACGGCCATGGTTTGATACGGGGTTAACCTATTGATCTCTAATTTGATCTGTTTGATCTATTTAATGATCGTTTGATTGATGATCGCTGGGATCGGTCAGTAGCATCGCTCAGTGGATCATGCCTAATTGCTAACCCTTAATCATAGGTGAGTTTGGAGCCATTCCTCAGGTTTCTCACCCTTAGTTCCCTAACCTGCATGATTCATGACAATTTACCGAAAAAATCCCGAAACCCACCCGAAACCCACCCGAAACGCATAGGGTCACTGCCCCCATGGTTTGGCGTGTAGGATGTCACAAATCATCCGGGCTAAGTTTGAGGAGCCTGAATTTATTGCTGGCGTACCCAATCCCGCAACACAATCAACGCTTTTTGTAACCCCAAGCTATCGCTCTGCTCCAGAAACTCCACCACACGGCTACTGCGGAGAAAGGGGAAAGTGGGGCTGCGATCGACCTCTTGGTACTGACTTCCCTGCAATTCATAGATCACCAGTTTGCCTTTTAGGGTGTCTTCGCCCACGGTGGTGATGTATCGCCAGACTTCTGGGATGCCCAGCAGGGCACAGATCGGCAACTTGGGCAGTGTGCTTTTGGAAATTTCCACTTCCACCAGCAGATCCGGTGGTGGGTCTTGCATCAGGTCAACGGTGCCGCGATCCTTGACCCATTCCTGTTGCTGAATGTAGTAGGAGCCATCGGGTTCGAGGCCGCAGTCGAGATCCGGACGCTTCAACATTTGGGAGCCAAAGGCCAGCATGGTGCGCTGTTGTTCTTCCACCAACACCCACAGCAAAGACTCGATCAGCCGCCGACAGCGATCGTGGGCTTCGGTGGGGGTCATCATCTCCAACTTGCCCCGCCAGTAGGCCAACCGCATGGTTCGCCCCTCTTCCATCTCCCGGAGGATTTTTTCAAACTCTGGCCAGCTTACTTTGGGGAGAATGATCCGTTGTTCGGTGAGGGGAGGGGATTTCATGGCACGGATGGGGGAGAAACGATGGCAATGGCGCGGCAGTAGCTTGCCCGTAATCTCTTATTTTCTCAGAGACTGTTGGTAAAGTCTCCGACAAAGTGAATATTGAGTTGATTTTGGCTGTAACTGCCCAGTGAATTGCCTGAGCAGTGAGGAACCTGAGCAGGTAGGAAATTTTCTCACTGGCGATCGCCCCAATCACGCCAGCCAGACCAGTTTCATCCTGCTGATGAGTAATTACTCACAAAATATAGGTAAATGTAAACGACAATGCAGCAATAAACCGC
>CAZJZR010000228.1:4304-6150 GCA_964550475.1 uncultured bacterium | reverse complement strand
ATTTCGTCACACACAGTACAATTCTCTGGCAGATATCAGGTTCATACTGCTTAGGGTTCTGGTTGTTGGCTGGCTTTTATTGGTTTAATTTCCATTGCTTCTCCAAATCCTTGTGTTAATGTAAGTCCGGTTTATCCGCAATCATTGCAACTGACCGAACATAACCGTTCACATCCCCCCATAAGAAAAGTGTTACGGGCTACGCCCGCTTGTTCCTCTCCTGACGGGGAGTGAACGGTTACGACCGAACAGTAATTCCAGCTTCGCTATCCTTCCATCACTGTCAATCCCTCTAAATCACTGTCTATGGCCACCCTCACCCCCAATCCCAGCTTTAGTTTGACCATGCGGTTTCAGATTCCCAATCGTCCGGGGATGCTGGCCAGTATTACCCAAGCCATATCCACGCTGGGGGGAAATCTGGGGCAGATTGATTTGATTGAGCAAACGCGCCAGATTTCGGTGCGAGACATTACGGTGGATGCCTCTAGTACCGAACACGCGGAGACGATTTTGCAGGCAGTACGGGCGTTACCGGAGATCAAACTGCTGGAGGTGTACGATCGCACCTTTAGCCTGCATCGGGGCGGCAAGATTGAGGTGAAGAGTAAGATTGCCCTCACCAATCAGTCGGATTTGGCGATGGCCTACACACCGGGGGTGGGACGGATTTGTGTGGAAATTGCCGAAAATCCGCGCCAGGTCTATAACCTGACGGTGAAGCAAAATATGGTGGCGATCGTCACCGATGGCAGTGCCGTGTTGGGTTTGGGCAATTTGGGACCAGAGGCGGCGTTGCCTGTGATGGAAGGTAAGGCGATGCTGTTTAAGGAATTTGCGGGGGTGGATGCCTTCCCCATTTGTTTGGCGACCCAAGACACCGACGAGATTGTGGCGACGGTGAAAAACATTGCCCCGGTGTTTGGTGGCGTGAATTTGGAGGATATCGCCGCACCCCGCTGTTTTGAAATTGAGCGTAGGTTGCGGGAAGAGCTGAATATTCCCGTGTTCCACGATGACCAACACGGCACCGCGATTGTCACCTTGGCGGCATTGATTAACGCGCTGAAGGTGGTGAAGAAGTCGCTGACGACGGTGAAGATTGTGATGAATGGGGCAGGGGCAGCGGGGATTGCGATCGCCCGTCTCTTACGCCAAGCCGGGGCAGAACACATCACCATTTGCGACTCGAAAGGCGTGGTGTCTAAGGATCGAGCCGATTTAACCCCCGAAAAAATGGAGTTTGCGGTGCCCACGGGCGGCACCTTAGCCGAGGCCATGGTGGGGTCGGATGTGTTTTTGGGCTTGAGTGCCCCACGGGTGGTCACACCGGAGATGGTGCGTTCCATGGCACCCGATCGCATCGTCTTTGCCATGGCTAACCCCATTCCCGAAATTCAGCCGGAGTTGATCGCCAACGATGCCGCCATTATTGCCACCGGACGCAGTGATTACGCCAACCAAATCAATAATGTGCTGGCCTTCCCTGGTGTGTTCCGGGGCGCGTTGGATTGTTACGCCTCCACCATTACCAGCCAAATGATCCTGGAAGCCGCACGGGCGATCGCCTCCCTAATCAAACCCTCCGAGTTGACCCGCGAATACATCATCCCCTCGGTATTTGACAAGCGCGTTGCCACGACTGTAGCGGGAGCAGTGCAACGAGCCGCGCGGGATGCGGGGATTGCTGGGGATTAGGGTGGGGAGTGGGGAGTGATGAGTGGATGGTGGATAGTGGATGGTGGATAGTGGATGGTGGATGGTGAAGGGACGAGGGTGAAAATAAAATCCCCAAGCACACCGTAGGGGCGAACGGCAGTTCGCCCTCGGCAGTTCGCCCTTATAG
>CAZJZR010000228.1:0-4259 GCA_964550475.1 uncultured bacterium | reverse complement strand
GACGAGGGTGAAAATAAAATCCCCAATCACACCGTAGGGGCGAACGGCAGTTCGCCCTCGGCAGTTCGCCCTCGGCAGTTCGCCCTCGGCAGTTCGCCCTTATAGATGCGTGTTTAGCTACCTGATGAATCTGCCAATCCCTTAGTGGGCAGACTCCCGCAAATTGTCAATAATTGAGGCGTAACTGTTCACTCCCCTGGCGGTGAGTAAAGGGTTACATTGGGGCTAGTGGTTCTATGCAATCCGGCAGTATGGCTTACGCTGCCTAGGGAGGAGCGTAAAAATAAAGTACCCATAATCTAAAGATGATGCGTTACGGCTGAAGCCTTTAGCGTAGCCATGCCAGAGGCTATACGCATCCTACGCTGGGTATTTTATTTATTTGCAGATCCCCTACTACTATCCACCATCCACCATCCACTATCCACCAATTTTCCCTCCCTCCCTCCATGTCCCCATCCCTCAAAAAACCTGACATCCTGCTCGTCGATGACATCCCCGACAATATCCGCTTCCTCTCCAGCTTTTTGTTAGAACAAGGTTATCAAGTCCGCAAAGCCATCCATGGCCAAATGGCACTGCGAGCCGTCGATACGCTGTATCCGGATTTGATCCTGTTAGATGTCAATTTACCGGATATCAATGGCTATGAAGTCTGTCGCCAATTAAAAGCCAATCCAGCTACGGCGGCCATTCCAGTGATTTTTCTCAGTGCAGGCAATGAGGCGATCGATAAGGTGCAGGCATTTCAAATGGGAGCGGTGGACTACATTACCAAACCGTTTTACCTAGAAGAAGTGCTGAGCCGAATTCAAACCCAATTAACCATTCAAGCCTTGCAGAAGGAATTACAAACCCAAAACCAACAACTGAAACAAACGCTAGAAGAACTAAAAATTGCCCAAGCCAATTTGGTGCAGCAAGAAAAAATGGCCAGTCTGCGAAAGGTGGTGGCAGGGGTGGCTCATGAAATTAATAATCCCCTCAGTTTTATTGCCTGTAACCTCCAACCAACGCAGGATTATATTGACCAGTTATTGGGGTTTATCCGCCTGTATCACCAAAAATTTCCCGATGCTGCCGATCCTGAAATTACGGCCTATCTCGCTGAAATTGATGTGGAGTTTTTGCAACGGGATGTGGTGGATATCCTCTCATCCATGGGCAACGGAGCCGCCCGGATTCAGGCGGTGGTGAATGCACTCCGCACGTTTATTCGGTTAGATGAAGCGGGGATGAAACCGATTAACTTGCAAGAAAGCATCGAGACGGTGCTGACCTTGTTGCACCATCGGTTAACAGAACGCCCGGACGCGCCTGCGATCGCCCTCCACAAGGACTATGCAGACTTGCCGCTGATCACCTGCTACGGTGACCAGATTAATCAAGCGATGTTTAATCTGTTGTGTAATGCAATTGATGCGATCGAGGAAAAACTCACGCAAGATCAGCAGGTTGCTCCCCAGGTCAGCATTCGTACCCAACTGCTTGACGACCAACAGATCACAATTCAAATTCGGGATAACGGCATTGGCATTGCCCCAGATCTGCAACCGCAGATTTTTGAACCCTTTTTTACCACCAAATCCGCTGGTCAAGGTGTAGGGCTAGGGTTGGCCACCACTCGGCGGATTATTGAAGATGTGCATGGGGGGCAGTTGACCTGCGAATCCACCGTAGGCGAGGGCAGCGAATTCCTGATCCGCTTACCGATTTGGAATGCACCGTAAGCGGGTTGCAGTTGTGGTTGTGGATTGCTAAACCCGTTCCTTTCGGCTGCGCTCAAGGAATGGCGTATCCTTTAACACTCCGTCGCCTGGGCTAGTCGAAGGCAACGGAGTGTTAAAGCCCACATTCGGGCGTATTTCACGTTTGGGGGACTAGCGGTTGAAACCGCGTCTACAGGAACTAAGTCCGCCTGCGCGGACTCTAGAAGGCAGATTATTCTGTGGGTCAGAAACCTGCGTAGGCAGGTTTTGTTCTGGTAGCTGCGATTTTAATCGCCACTCCCCCAATGGCAAAATGCGCCCCCCACATTCCGCACTTTAGCTGGCACAGTAAATTATTAAGACTGAAACCCTTGCACAGCAAAGTCTTCAGAATTTTAGGTTCACCTGAACTGCTTGCTGTCTTTTGTCAATAAGTCGATCTAATTGAGAATGAGCCGGGATGGAATTGCTGTAAGCCCCATTCCCTCGTTCCTAATTCCCAATGTGCTAGTTGGAAGTGCGGAATGTGGGGGCCAACCGATGACCCACAGCCCACACCATTGCAAGCGGCTATAAAACAACAAAAAAACGGGAAATGTCAATTGACATTTCCCGTTTTTGCTATGTACTGACTTTTGCTATCGACTTAGTATGCACATCAAAGTACCAAGGGAATTGCAAGTTAATCCTGTATCCACACCGCTATCGGACAGGAGATGGCATTGCCGTATCCCAACGCTGATCACGGGGATATGTTTTTTCGCAAGTCCCTAATCATGCTGCACCAGTCACGCTTGATCGAGTAGACATAACCTGAAACGAACCCTTGCAGTGAAACCCTTATGCTTTCACCTCTAAAGCATCCTTTCCAGGCAGTTTAACCTTGGTTGCCAATCCCAACAGTTCCAAGCCTCGGATGGTCATCCAAGTCACATCAAATTCCCACCATTGCAAACCGTGACGCGCCGAATATTGAAACGCATGATGGTTATTGTGCCAGCCTTCGCCGTAGGTCAATAACGCCACCCACCAACAGTTGGTGGAGCGATCGCCCGCATCATAGGTACGGTAACCAAACTTATGGGTTGCACTGTTCACAAACCATGTACAGTGATAGACCAACACCAAGCGAACAAAAATTCCCCAAACAACAAAAGGCCATCCACCTAGCAGATATAAAATGACGGCTAACCCAATTTGAATTGGCAAAAAGTAGGTTTCTAGAAAGCGATAAAACGGATCATTGGAAATGTCTTTTGTAAATTTATGAACTTCCTTTTTGGCTGGAACCTCATAAAACATCCATAAAATATGGCTCCACCAAAAGCCTTTGCCAGAGTTGTGGTGATCCACCCCTTGATCAGAATGTAAATGGTGATGACGGTGCAACCCAATCCATTCAATTGGCCCGCTTTGGCAAGCCAAACTGCCAAAAAAGACTAATACATACTCTAGCCAACGGGGAGTTTGGAAACTGCGATGGGTCACCAAACGATGGAAACCCAAGGTAATCCCCAAGCATCCCGTTAACCAATGCAAAAACAACATTAAACAAAGTGCGCCCCAGGTAAAGTTACTGGGTAGTAAAGCGAACATTGCTCCCACATGGACTACAGCCATGAACAGGATAATAGGCCAAGACAGGTTCAGCTTGGTCGAAGTGGCAACAGTCATTCAACTATCTCGATAATGGACGGCTTAATTTGCGCGACAATAGAGGACGCGCTAATAGTACTTGACTTCTGATGATTCCCAGAGTGATGGGTTAGCCAACCCTCCGTTCAATCGGCACTTGTAAACCACCCATGCCACAGTTATAACCCTTACCGCCCCTGCAAAGGGCAGAATCAGCAGATACACTCCACCGATTTATATCCCTCAATGGATTGGTTGTCACGGTTGAATTTAAATTAGTGAACAGAAATGGACAGTTCCGAGTACGTGCGTCAAGCAGAAGCAGCACTATTCCAGATTTTTTCGGGTATTGACACACAGGTCAAGAAAAACTTACATAGAATTTTAACTGCTTTCCGCTCCCATCGGGTTGGCACCCATCACTTTGCTAGTGTGAGTGGTTATGGTCATGATGACTTGGGCCGACAGGTGTTGGATCAGGTCTTTGCCGAGATTATGGGAGCCGAGGCCGCCGCAGTACGGGTGCAATTTGTGTCGGGCACCCATGCGATCGCCTGTGCTCTGTTTGGTGTCCTGCGCCCCGGTGATGAGTTGTTGGCCGTGGTGGGTGCCCCCTACGACACCCTGGAAGAAGTAATTGGCTTGCGGGGTGAACAGCAGGGATCATTGAAGGATTTTGGCATCAGTTACCGAGAATTACCCCTAACAGCAGACGGGGAAATTGACTGGGTTGGTTTGGAGACCGCGATTCAGCCCCATACCCGCATGGTGTTGATTCAGCGATCGTGCGGCTATTCCTGGCGATCCAGTTTGGCGATCGCCGATATTGGCCAAATCGTCACCACCGTCAAACGGCAAAATCCCAACACCATTTGCTTCGTAGACAATTGCTATGGCGAATTTATTGAAACTCAG
>CAZJZR010000227.1:4847-6151 GCA_964550475.1 uncultured bacterium | reverse complement strand
CGCGGCTATGCGGTAGGGCAACTGGCGGCAGACTTTGGCGCAAACTTAGGTGTGGGACAGTCCAAAGTGGATGACGCACTGATTAAAACCTTTGCCGCAGCGGGGTATTTCAATGTGGAAGGGGATGTGGCGGTGGTGATGGGCTTGCCCTACCTGTCCCAGGAACAGTTCGATCGCGAAAAAGAACACCTGATCAGCCTACTGAAATCGCCCCATGTGGTGGTGTTTCGGGGTGAACGCAAAACCATCAACATCCAGCAGGTGTGGGTGATGCCGGAGGGTTACGGCAGTTTGATTTGGTGTGAAGCTCAGGACAAGCGATCGGCGGGGGCAGACTTTGCCAGCCTCTCCGTCGCTATTGTGGATATTGGTCACCAAACAACCGATTTCTTGATGGTCGATCGCTTCCGCTTTGCCCGGGGTGCCTCCCAAAGCGAACCCTTTGCCATGAACCAGTTCTACGACCAAGTTGCCGCCCAAATCCAGGGTGCTGATAGTCAGTCGTTGCTGTTGATTGAAGCGGTACACAAGGCCGAGGGAGAACGGTTCTACCGTCCCAAGGGTGCCGCCCGCCCCACCAACCTGGATGAAATTCTGCCCAGCCTGAAAAAAAGCTTTGCCCGTGAGCTGTCAAATCGCTTGCTGGCCTGGTTGCCAGAACGGGTGACCGATGTGATTGTCACTGGGGGCGGCGGCGAATTCTTCTGGCCCGATTTGCGTCCGCTGATCCGCGAAGCCAAGCTAAAGGGGCACCAAGCCAAACCCTCGCGCCAAGCCAATGCGCTGGGGCAATACATCTACGGCGAAGTGCAGCTCACCCCCAAGGCATAATCCTGTGATTCGTGGCCAGCGATTGTAAAATAGATTAACGATGCCTCTTGCAGATGATCGATGATCTAATCATTCGCCCCATTCTTTTCTTCTTCTTTGTCTGCCATGGCTCAGCCTGACGGAATCCGCCAGAGTGACTTACTCAACCAGCTCGTCCTCGATCGCGCCACCCTAGAGGAACTGGGGCGGGTGGAGTTGTTGTGGATGTATCCCACCCAGCATCGGGTATTGGGATTTATTTGCAAATCGGGGTTACTGAGTGCCAAAAAATTCGCCTTCAACCTGCCGCAAATCAAAACCATTGGCGAAAACGGCATTTTGGTGCAGTCCAATCCGGTGGAAACCGATGCGGAAAAGGTAAAGCAACTGGAATCGCTGCTCAACTGTGAGGTCTGGAGCGATGATGGCCACAAAGTAGGCAAGATTGTGGACTATTACTTCAACCTGAAAACTGGGGCAATCACCACCTACCT
>CAZJZR010000227.1:0-4747 GCA_964550475.1 uncultured bacterium | reverse complement strand
GCAAGATTGTGGACTATTACTTCAACCTGAAAACTGGGGCAATCACCACCTACCTGCTGTTGATCAATGGGATCACGGGCGTGACGGGCAGCTTGTACCTGTTACCCCCCGGCAGTATTTTGAATTTTGGCCGCAGTCGGGTGTTGGTGTCGCAGGCCAAGCTGAAAACGCTGGAGGTGTATCAGGAAAGCCTGAAGCAAAAAATTGGCAAAGTGGGTGAGGTGGTGAAGGAAGAATATACGGAACTCACCCAAGGGTTGCGATCGCTGACTCAAAAAGCCAAACATAAAGCCAAAAACACGGGGGAAGAAACCCGCGATCGCGTCCGGTCGTGGTCGGAGCAGTTGAAAGACCGCGCCCAACAGGTGCGCCACCGTGCCCAGGATTGGGTCGAACAGACGGTGGAACAAACCAAGGAACAGGCGGAAACCCTGAACGAACGGTTGCGGGACAGTGCCCAAGAGGTAGCCAAACAAACCCAAGCTGAATCCCAAGACCTTGGTGAAACGGTGCAGCGACAGAGCCGCACTTGGGCGCGACGGGTGCGCCAGGAAGGGCAGAACCTGTGGGAACAACTGCGGGAGTATGGCGAAGTGTTGTTGGATGTGGAAGACGACGATCGCACCCTCACCGTAGAAGCGCGACGGGTAAACGACTCCCGCTCTGACTTGCCCGATAATTCTGACTTTCCGGATAATCTGGATGCGTTGGATGATCAAGACTGGGGTGAGGATTGGGATGACGACGATGAGTGGGATATCGAAACTCCCCCTCCGGCTTCCCTGCCCAAGTCAGCCCCCGCTGATGCCACTGCCCCACCACCGATCGCAACCGCTCCACCCACCGCTAAAGCTGCCCCACCTGCACCACCCACCGTTCCCCCATCCCCAGACCTGAACGCTGATGTCGATGCTGCGGCTGTGGATGATGACGACTGGTTGGACGATGATGCCGACTCAGTGGCTCCCAGTCCAACCACCCCAACCTCTACCGCTCCGAACCCGCCACCGGAAACGGAGCCAAGGCGATCGCTGGACTGGGACGAAGAAGATGATGATCCGTGGATTTAACCGTGCCGTTCGACTACGCTCACGGCGCGGTTTGAGTACGCTCAAGATACAGTTTGACCTCTACATTGGCTGAGCAGAGCCGACACGTTGGCTGAGCGTAGCCGAAGCCCCCGTATCGACTACGCTCACGGCACGATGTCCCCTCTACGTTAGCTGAGCGTAGCCGACACGTTAGCTGAGCGTAGTCGAAGCCCTATCGCTTCATCGCCAAAGTCAACCCATCGGCCATCGGCACCATGCTGATGCTGACCCGCTCATCTTGGTGCAGGTGACGGTTGAAGGCGCGGATCGCCTCGGTACGATTATCCGTAACGCTGGGATCGGCCACATCGCCATGCCACAGCACATTGTCGATCGCAACCACGCCCCCCGTCCGCACCAATTGCAGCGATCGCTCATAGTAATTCTGGTAATTACCCTTATCTGCGTCGATGAAGGCAAAATCAAACTGACCGGCCTGTCCATCCGCCAAGAGCTGATCCAACGTGACCAACGCCGGAGCAATCCGCAGATCAACCTTGTCGGCCACCCCCGCCTGTTGCCAATAACGACGGGCGATCGCGGTGTACTCCTCACTGACATCGCAGGCCACCACCTGCCCATCCGACGGCAACGCCAACGCCACTACCAGCGAGCTATACCCCGTAAACACGCCAATGTCGAGGGTGCGCTTCGCCCCAATTAACTGCACCAATAACGCCATAAACTGCCCCTGTTCCGGGGCGATTTGCATTCGCGCCATGGCTTGCTGTGCAGTTTCCTGGCGCAATTGCTGCAACACCTCTGGTTCCCGTAAGGAAACTGACTGTAAATAGGCTTGCAGGGTTGGATCTAACCCCAAGGTAAGAGTGCTCATCGGACATCAGTGGACAGAGAACACCCCCCATTATCCAATCTTTGATTCCAATCTTTGATTCCAATCTTTGCTCCCAGCTTGGGTTGCCGCTCTGCCCCCTACACCATGCTGAGCGTCATCAATTCATCGGACATTTCAAAATTGGCGGTGACCGATTGCACATCGTCCAAGTCTTCCAGCGCGTCCATCAGTTTCAGCAAACTGCGTGCCTGATCGGGATCGCTAACTTCCAAGGTGTTGTTGGGTAACCAGCGCAACTCGATTTGGCTGATGCTGTAACCCCGGTCTTGCAGCACTTGGCTGAGGGTTTCCAGATTGGTCGGGTCGGTGAGGGCTTCGGCCACCTTGCCATCGTCGTTGGTCAAGATCTCATAGGTATCTGCCCCCCCTTCCAGGAAAGCTTCCAACAGTTCTTCTTCGGCAATTTCCACGACTTCAGCCCGACGACCGCGACCCGGTTGGGCAATGGTGAGTGGTACGGCCACCATGCCCTTTTGCTCAAACATCCAGCCCACGCAGCCGGTTTCACCTAAGTTGCCACCATTTTTGCTAAAGGCCGATCGCAAATCTGCCGCTGTGCGGTTGCGGTTATCGGTCAATGCTTCAATTAACACCGCGACCCCACCGGGGCCGTAGCCTTCGTAGCGGATGGCTTCAATATTGCCGTCTAACCCCAGCTTGCCAGAACCCTTGGCGATCGCCCGTTCAATGTTCTCATTGGGGATGCCAGCCGCTTTAGCTTCGGCGATCGCGGTACGCAGTTGAAAGTTACCCTCTGGATCGGCTCCCTGCCGTGCAGCCACAATAATTTGGCGGGATACCTTGGCAAACACCTTGCCTTTTTGGGCATCCACCCGCGCCTTTTGCCGTTTAATATTCGCCCATTTACTATGTCCTGCCATCGATCAACCTGTTAATTCATCCTGCGTCATCATTGCTATGGTAGCCGCCGTTTGTCGCTGCTCACAATCAGTTCACAGTCACTGCCCCATCACGGCACCCGAATGATGGCGGGATGGGACAGAAATTCGTCGGAGCACGGCAGACGGGTCTGTTCGGCTTGATTTTGCATCACTATGGTAAACGCTCCTGCCCCCAATCCGGATTGCGGCCACATACGGTAGCAGGGCAACTCGGTGAGATGGGATTGGTAAGCGGCCAGAGACGGCACGACCAGGGGTTGGAAGTGGGGAAATTGCTGTAAAAACCAGTTACACACCTGTTCGTTTTCTTCTGGCGAATAGGTGCAGGTCATGTAGGCGAGGTAGCCGCCGGGGGCAACAACCTGGGCAGCATTAGCCAGGATGCGCCGTTGGCGACCCACGCTTTTTTGGATGCTGACCGGATGAAAGCAACCGGGGGCGGTTTCGCCTTTGGCGAGCAACGATTGTCCGGTACAGGGCGCATCCACAATCACTAAATCGCTACTTTGGGGTAATTTGTCCGCCAGCAGTTTGCTATCGACGTTGGAGATCAAGCCGTTCACCTGGCAGCGTTTCAGGTTACTCAGCAACATACCGACCCGTTTGGCGATCGCCTCATTACTCACCAACAGTTGCGGCTGCAATCCCACCCAAGCACAGATACTTTTACCACCAGGGGCGGCACACACATCCACCACAATGCCATGGCGGGGGGCGTAGTGTAACCACGGCACCGCTGCAAACACGGACGACACATCCAAACAGTAAAACTGTCCCTGTTGGTGCAGCGGATGTTGGCCGGGACGGGATTCTAGGTTGGCGGGGAGGCGATCGCAAAACTCCGGCTGCCACGGCAAGGGCGACTCCACCGGAAACGGCAACTGATCCGGTCGCGGCTGACACCAGGCAATGCCACCCGCCAGTAGTTGCGGGTGCACCAGCGCGTTAATAAATGCGTCGCGATCGCCCGCATCACTAAACACCTGTTGGCTCAGTTTACGCAGCAGATTAGAGGGAGTGGCCATGCCAGAGTACACGTCGTGAACAAATCGGGTTAGCGGAGATCCCGACAACTATCTCTTATCTCTTGCAATATCTCTTGCAATATCTCTTGCAAGAGATATTGCAATATTGCAATTAAATAGCCTACCCATTCATCCGTTTACATAACGGCATGGGTAGGCTGATCTTTGAAAGCTGAGAAAGCTGACTAAATAATTTAGTGTTCGGTAATCGGTAATGGGTAATAGGTAGTGGATTGGATTGCCAATTACCTATTACCCATTACCCGTTACCAATTACCCAATCCTAACCCTCTACAGCGGGGGAGCGGCGGTAGGGCACCACATCATCCCGGAAGTAGCGACTGTACTCGGCACTGTTAACCATGGTGGTCACAGCAACCTCTAGCCCCTGTTCAACCAACAGCGTTTCGTACTGCTGAGCCTCTGCTGGGCTGGTGGCGGAACGACCCAACACATGGCGGAACAGCAGGTCTACGGCCTTGGCACTGGGGTAGGGAGTGCAGAAGCGTTGGCGATAGATGGAGGAACTGGCCAACTGGCGGACAAATTCCCGCACGGTGATCTCACCCGCGTGCAATTGCACATCCAGGTCGGGGCGGCGCAGAGCCTCTGGCACCTCATCGCTGAACACATCCAGCACTTGTCGGTAAATCGCCTTCACCACTACCGCGACTTCGGCTTCGCCCATGCCCGCTTGGAGGCGGTGCATCCGCGCTACTTTGGGACGAGAGGAGGTTACAGGGAGGCGATCGCCCGCAGGCATCACCGACCGACTCACACCCACATAATCCGCTTTGGACTTGACGGGTTCAAAGCTAGGCACCACCAACTCATCATTTTGGCGAGTCAGTTGGTTATACAACCGCTCGGTGT
>CAZJZR010000226.1:0-6157 GCA_964550475.1 uncultured bacterium | reverse complement strand
TGAATCGTTGGGGTGGGGACATCATGCAGTTGCAGCACGCTGGGATCACCAGGGGCGGTCATTAGAATCGCTTTCATGGGCAAAGGAGTTGGTGTGAGATGTAACTGTTCACTCCCCGTCACGGGAGAAGCGGGCGTAGCTCGCAACACGTTTCACATGGGGGGATGTGAACGGTTACTGTGAGATAAATTTTGGGATAGAGTCTTAAGCAGATTTTCTCACAACCTTGATGCCCCTGAGATGGTTATGCACTATTGGTTAATGAAGTCGGAGCCAGATGTTTACAGCATTATGGATTTGCAGCGCGATCGCGAAACCATTTGGGATGGGGTGCGGAATTATCAGGCGCGGAATTTTCTGCGATCGATGCAACCGGGGGATTTGGCGTTTTTCTACCACTCCAATGCCACGCCACCGGGGATCGTTGGCTTAATGCGGGTGACGGAACCCAATATCACCGATCCCAGCCAATTTGATCCCAACAGTAAGTATTACGATGCCCAATCCAAACCGGACAATCCCCGCTGGCAAACAGTAAAGCTGGAATTTGTGGAAATCTTCCCCACCATGCTCACCCTGGATACGTTACGTAATACCTTTAACCCCGACGACCTCTGGGTTGTCCGGCGCGGCAACCGCCTCTCCGTCACCCCTGTCCCGGAGGCGGTAGCAGAGCAGATTTTGGGGTTGGGACGGAGTGGTGGATAGTGGATAGTGGATAGTGGATGGTGGATGGTGGATGGTGGTAAGTGATGAGTGGTAAGTGATGAGTGGGAAGTGGTTAGAGATTTGGCAACAGTAATTTGTAGGTTGGGTTGAGCTTTGCGAAACCCAACCAGCATAGGATGTTGGGTTTCGCGGACTCAACCCAACCTACGGGAGTTATTTAATTCTCATGCCTTAGAAATTTGTAAACAGATGCTATTCCCAGGCTAGAAAATCTATGGTGTGCTGCGGCTGTCCTTTTCACCATCCACCATCCACCATCCACTACTTCCCACTCATCACTCATCACTCCCCACCCCTAATCCAACCGCTCCAATTGCCACAAAATCTGATTGCCTTCGCGGCGGACGCGGGAGACGCGCCAGTTGCGCCATGCCCAGTCTTCACCACGACTGGTCACGGCACTGGCATTCACATCCATTAGATCGGCCAGTTCGGCACTGGTGATGAGGTAGCCTTTGCGGGCAATTTCATCGGCAGTGCGGAGGGTTTCCACGAGATTGCGGAGTTGGGCTACCCGTTCCTCGCGGGATAAACTCTCGGAGGATTCGATCGCAGCAGACAGGGTGGAATCGCTCATAGCTGCCATCAATTGTTAAATATTTCAGTAAGTTAAAGATATGCCCCTAAATCTTACTGCCTTAACTCAATCTCAAGTAGTCAATTCGGTTGCATCCTGAAGATTTTTGCAGGTTCATGTAGATTGCGAAATTCCGCCAAGTCAGGGATTGGGTTGCTTGCGCTGTTCAGTTTGGTGTGGCTGCGGTTCTGAAGTTGTCTGCGTTATCATTGACTCTGCATTGTCCGCGATCGCACTCCAGGGGCTTTTGGGAGGCTGAAACCCTCGATTTTCCGTTGAGCACTCCGGGGTCTGACGCAGACATCAGCAGTGTTGATGTTCCGCTATTGGTCTTGGTTAGATTGCTTAGATTGCCTTGCTCTACTTTACGGTTTGCTGAGTTGCGGTTAATTGGCCGCCGATCGCTGCTCCATTTCCTCCTTCTAGCTCTCCTCACCTGTGGCCTCGTGTTGGCGGTAGCAGCACCAAGCCGCAGTGAACTGTCGTTGACCAACCCGACCCAACAGATGGCGGAACCGCCGCTGGGGGTGCAGCGATTTGGCGAAATTGAAGTGGCACCCGTGCGGTTTGGTGGGGTGACATTGTTTGAAGTTGTGTCACCAACGGTGCGCGATCGCACTCAATCAGGAACGGCGATCCCCGTTGAAGTCCGCGCTACGATTATTCAACAAAACTTGGAGCGCGTGATCAAAACCGACTCCAATTGGAGGCTGAATTTTCCACCGTTTGCCAACGGGAATGAGTCGAGGGCTGCGACCAAGGCGACCAAACCGCAAATCCAGCCAGCAGATGTAGTGGTTAGCTTGCTGAATCTGGGCGATCAGGTAGCGATGCTGGCAACCAATGGCCAGCGGGAAAAACCGTTGACGGTACTCACGGTCACGCCCTGGGATGCCGACTATTACGGCATCAGCGTGGCGCAACTGGCCAGCCAGTGGCAGGGGATTGTGCAACAACACCTGCGGGATGTGGTAGAAGAACGACTGCCAGCGGCGTTTTATCGGCAATTGCGGCAGGCGGGACTGGTGGCTGTGGGGTTGGCGATCGCCAGTTTAGTCGTGTGGCTGGGGCAACGGTTGTTAGCGGCACAGGTAAAACAACTGCGATCGCGGCAGCAGGAACAACTGCAAACATTGGAAACCGCACCGCCCACAACAGATACAACCCCAGTTGATGAACTCCCCGCCACTTCCGCCACCGCCGACTCGTCCACCGCTGTCACACCCACGTCAACCCACCAGTGGTCAGACCTGCGGGACGGTTTTTTAGCCAATCAACGGGAAAAAATCCTCCTCAGTTGGCGCAAAATTTTCAGCCTAGAACGGCAACTGAGTGTCAATGCCCTGCTGCAATGGCTGTTAAATTGGGGCTTGGCGGTGCTGTGGCTTGCCGGATGCTTCCGGATTATCCTGATCTTCCCCTTTAGCCGAGGCTATGCGGGGGCAATTTTTGGCGTACCGATTTTGCTGCTGGCGATTTGGTTTCTCACCGGGCTAACCAGTCGGATTGGCGATGTGGTGATTGACCAACTGACGGAAGTCTGGGATGAAAATACGTTGTTCGCCTTTGAGAACAACCCGCGCAAGTCCCTGCGCTTCACCACCACCGTCCGCGCCATGAAGGGACTGAAAAGCTTTGTTGTCTACGCGATCGGGCTAACTTGGGCACTGGCGGTGATCGGGGTGCCGATCAGTTCCGTGTTGGCAGGTGGTGCAATTTTGGCCTTTGCCCTTTCCTTTGGCTTCCAAAACGTGGTTAAGGATTTGGTCAACGGTTGTTTAATTCTGTGGGAAGACCAGTACGCGATCGGTGATGTGATTGCGGTTGGTCAATCGACGGGGCTAGTGGAAAACATGAACCTGCGCGTCACCCAAATCCGCAATGGCGAAGGGCGATTGATTACCATTCCCAATAGCTCCATCGTACAGGTGGAAAACCTTACCCGCAGTTGGTCACGGGTTGATTTCAGCATTGAGGTGGCCTACGAAACTGATGTGAAAAAGGCCATGGGGATTTTGCAACAGGTGGCGGAAGGATTGTACACCGATACAGTCTGGCGCGATCGCATCCTGGAAGCACCAGAAGTCTTGGGGATTGAAACCCTATCCCACACGGGTATGGGGCTGCGGGTGATGATCAAAACCCAACCGGGACAACAATGGGCGGTTGGGCGAGAACTGCGGCTGCGCGTCCGTCTTGCTATGGATCAACAAAACATCGACATCGGCACCCCCCAACAAACCCTCACCATCGAACGCAGTCACTAGTTACCAATCCTGGATTTAATACAACCGCAAACTGTACGGGCAGGTTGTGCGGTCAAATCCATCGCAAGATGTAGATTGATCCACTCAACCCGCCCGTACAAAGATCGCCCGTAACTGCCCAGGGACTTGAAGGACGCGGGTACCGCGCCCCTACAGACCAGAGAATGGCTGCTAACCGTGGATTGCCCCGTTTACAGGAACGTGGCAATTCGTTCTACCGCTTGTTCTAGCACCGCTGGTTCGTGTACCAAGGCAAACCGCACGTAGCCCTCACCAGACTTGCCAAATCCTGCACCGGGGGAAGCGGCGACCCCTGTTTTTTCAACCAATTGGGTGCAGAACTCTACTGATTTATCAGCCCAAGCAGGGGGTAGTTTTGCCCAGATGTACATGGTGGCGACGGGGGTGGGGACGTGCCAACCGATGCGGTGAAGGGCATTGACAAAGGCATCGCGGCGGCGGCGGAAGATGTCGGTTGATCGTTGTACGCCATCCTGTGGCCCTGTCAGAGCCGCGATCGCCCCATTCAAAATCCCCAAATATTGGTTAAAGTCCACCATGGCTTTGACATTTCGCAACGCCATGATCAGGTCGCGATTGCCAATGGCATAACCAACTCGGAAGCCACCCATGTTGTATGACTTGGATAGGCTAAAAAACTCAATTGAGACGGTTTTATCGCGATCGGCTTGCAGCACCGAGGGCGCAGTTTCCGTCTGACCTGCCGCCGTATCAAATACCAGATCGGCATAGGGAAAGTCGTGGATCAGGGCGAGATCGTGCTGTTGACAGAAGGCCACTGCTTCTTGGAAGAAGGCGAGGGAGGCGATCGCCGTGGTGGGATTGTGGGGATAACTCAACACCATCATCCGCGATTGTGCCAGCACCGCATCGGGAATTTCAGAAAACACAGGCAAAAAGCCATTTTCTTCCCGCAACATCATCGGGTACATTTGCCCGCCCGCCAGCAACACACCGCCAATGTGGGAGGGATAACCGGGATCCATCAGCAGGGCAAAGTCACCCGGATCGAGCAACGCTAAGGGCAGGTGTGCCGTGCCCTCTTGGGAACCGATCAACGGCAACACTTCCGTTTCCGGATCGACCGGAACACCAAATTTGCGGGTGTACCAGTTGGCGGCAGCTTCCCGGAAGCCACGGGTGCCGTGGAACAACAGATAACCGTGGGTGGTAGTGTCAGGCAGGGATTGGGCGATCGCCTCCAGCACATGGGGTTCCACCGTCAAATCGGATGACCCTAACGACAGGTCAATCACATCCTGTCCAGCGGCCTTTGCTCGCGCCTTAGCCTGATCCATGTCAGCGAATACATTAGAACGGAGCGGAGCTAAACGTTTGGCAAATTTCATGGTGATCAGGGGTCAATAGCGGATGAGCAAATCGCGATCGGGTCATCATTCACATCGCGAATAGTTAAAATCGTAACGTTTCCCCTCTACAGACTTTCCACAATCCGCAAGAAAAATTCATGATTTTAAATGCTGAGGATTGGTGCAGGGGGTATTTGAGTAGTCTTAATCACAATGACGGTTCAGGTTATCTGCGTTGCTACACTGCTCGTCCTGGTTGGCCAGCAATAATTTCACCGCGTCCAGAATCACATCGGGTTGATCTACCCAGACAAAATGCCCACTCTGCTCTGCTGACAGTTGTATGCAGCGACTGGACAGATGCCGCAATTGTTGATGCATTTGATCGCGCAACCGATTGGCCGCTGCTAGGGGCATCAGGCGGGTGAACAACGATGGCAAGAAAAACGAATGGGCTTTGATGCTGACGATGGGTAAATCGCCCAGATTTGCGGCTGCCTGTACTGCCCGGCCACTGGCATCCAAGCCGAGAATTTCTTGGGTCATGGTCAACCAATGCTTGGGGCGACAGAACGATCGCGTCACCGCCCGTAAGGCCACTGGGTCAAATTGGCGCAGTTCCGGCTTCAGCAGGGTGAACGTCCCTAACCGATGCAGTAGCCGCACCAGTCCTAGACTGGCTCCCAGCACCGACATGATGAATCCAGAGGCAAAAAAGAGTTTCAACGCTAGCAGAGCCGGGGGCAACTTCAGCATGGCGGCTTCGTGTAACCCGTCCGTCAACACCAACCCCACCACCTTGTGGGGAAACCGATGGGCATACAACCGCATGTTGTAACTGCCAAAGGAGTCGCCAATTAATAGATAGGGTGGTTCCAGACCCGCACGGGTGAGCAAGGTATCCAGTTCTGCCACAATCCGATCGCTGGTGCGGGGATAGGGACTGCGATCGCTCCAACCAAATCCGGCGCGATCGTAAATCACCACCCGCGACAATTGCGCCAACCGATCCAATAACAGGTACCCTTCCACCCCACCCAGACTGTGATCTAGGACAATCGTCACTGCGCCTGTGCCTGCGGTGACATAGTGGAGGTGATAGCCCCCCACATCCACCCGTTGCCCTGGCAGGGGCGATCGGTCTTCCCACCAACACGCTAGGAGTTGGTAAACCGTCGTTAGTGTGAGGAGCGCGATTCGCAGTTGCAAGAATAGCATCGACTCAATTGACGTGATCTGGTGACGTGATCTGG